>CAZTWI010000044.1:1815-5743 GCA_964617685.1 uncultured Candidatus Saccharibacteria bacterium
TCACGTCTTGCGACACTAGTTCCTAAGACTAGCGTGTCTACCAATTCCACCACATCCGCATATTTTAAAAAGTGCATATTAGTTTAAAGTCATCACGGACAGTATATTCCCAACACGCTGCGGTCTACAATCTTATTCGGCGGTGTTTCACACCGACCCGCGTACATCCGCATCAGGCTGAAATTTGACTTAGGCTATTATAGCTTACTTCTTGCGTCTATAGAAGACTAATTTTGCGTTACCGTAGCGTTTTTCGTCGAGTTTTTCGAAATTTGGCAATTTCATATGCTCAGCTGGAGGCAGAGAAACAATCAAGAGACCGCCAATATTAACATAACTTGCAACGATATCCAGTGCATTCATTGAGACGTTGTCGTAAGGTGGATCAGCCACAACTATATCAAAGTAAATTTCAACATTTTTTAGCCAGGTTTTGACATTTGCCCGGTGAACCTGGAGGTAATCTTCATCGGTAATTTTGTCTCTGTTAGCTTTCAAAACTTCAAAGCAGTCTGCATCAATTTCTACCGCATGTACACCGACTGCACCGCGGCTCAAAGCCTCGATTGCTACAGCGCCCGATCCTGCAAAAGCATCAAGGAATGACTGACCTTCAATATTTCCGATACTGTTAAATAAGGCGCCCCGAATTTTCTCGCTCATTGGGTGAGTTCGACGGCCTCTTGGGCTTTTAATTATTCGTGATTTGAATTCGCCAGCAATTATTCTCATATCATGCACCACACCTTCCTGCCACCCAGCAGAGCTGGATGCACTGAAGGTGTTTTTGAACTATATCGAATTTTTTCTCTGCGTTACTCACTACTACGTAGTATATATACGTTTTGCTCCGCTACTCAATAAAAAATCCAATCTAGTCTCAAATGCATGCATGAGAACATAGTCTATCTTCTAATTATACCACTAATGCTTACTGATGTCAACTACTACTTCTTATTCTTGAGTAAACCCGCGTCGCGCATGGCGCTGTACCAGACCAAACAAACAGTCTTAATAATTGCTGGCGCTAGTTCATTACGTACATCACGAACGAGCTTTGGACTCCATCCGCGGGCCTGGAATCTATCATACATATCAAGCATTGATATCTCTCGTGCAGAACGTTTGAAGTACTCCTGGTACCCTACCCTTAGCAATGAATCTATATCCGCTTCGCTTGGACGGCCGGTTTTAATAGACAGCGGAGCGATTATCATAGAAACACCTAGTTCAAATAAAACATGAGTAGATAATAATCCGCCAACGCCCCACATAGCCCAGTTATTTTTGACACTTTCTCGTTTGGTACTTCCAGGAATAATTAACTTGTTCTTTATAGAATCCCTTTCGTGCAAGCCGCCGCCTCTGAGTTCAACGAGTTTTTCTTCGTAAGGAAAATGGTGTGCTGGAGTAAGGCCGTCAACAATCGCATGAGCCAGCCAAGCGCTGTCAAATGCTGCGCGTTCAGGACTGCCTTTTTTCAGCTGTTTAACAAGTTCGTTATAGTGCACTTCTAACAGGTCTAGAAGCTGGGTGTCTTCTTCGTCAAACGGATCATAGAAATGCCACGGCTCATCTTTTGCCGGACTTTTTGTTTTGATTCCATCCGGTCCGTTTTTGCCTTCAAAGTGAAGAATATCCCGTCGGCTTGGGAAACCGCTCATATCCGGAGTAATTGCTTTTAGGTATTTATAGGCAGAACGGTCAATCTTTTGATGACCGCCAACTATGGCACCGGAATAATTTGTGATTGTTAGGCCAGAATACATATTTGAGGCATGAGGAATGGAAGTTAAGGCTTAAAGAAGTAACCTTAATTCTTAACTGTTAAACCTTGATCCTTAGTTTAGGTTGGTGATTATGCGCAATCTATCTACGCGTGCTTTCAACTGAGGATATTTTAACAGATTTTCGCCTTTTTTCACAAAATCCTTTGCAGAATTGCGCGCTGACTTGATTAAATCTACATCTGTTAATTTTGCTACTCTAAGGTCTAATTCTCCGTGTTGCGAAGTACCGTAAATTGCCCCGGGTCCACGTATTTCTAAATCGTAATCTGCCAGTTTAAATCCATTTGTTTCTCTCTCAAGTAATCTTAATCTTTTAGGAAACTCGCCGTTTTCTGACAAAACAAGGTAACAATATGCATTATCTGATCCACGTCCCACCCTACCGCGTAACTGATGAATTTGAGCTAAGCCGAACTTGTCAGCGCCTTCTATGACCATAACACTGGCATTCGGCACATCAACCCCCACTTCAATAACAGTTGTAGACACGATTACACCAAGTTTCTTATCAATAAAATCCTGCATAATCACGTCTTTTTCAGCTGGTTTTAATTTTCCATGGAGCAAACCGACTTTGAAGTTTTTGAGCCATTTGCTGCTTAATTCTTTGTGGATTTTCTTAACCGATAAACGTCCTGCCTCGTCTTCTTCGATCTGCGGACAGACTACAAATGCCTGTCGGCCGTTATTAAGCTCTGAAACGACCCCTCGATATACTCTTTCGCGATTTTCGGGAATAAATAGTTCTGTTGCAACCGGCTTCCTCCCTGGCGGCATTTCAGCAATGATAGACACGTCCAATTCGCCATACAGCGTCAGGGCAAGGCTTCGGGGGATTGGAGTCGCAGTCATGCTGAGTACATGCGGAAGTTCGTTGGCTTTTGACTGAAGCTTTTTTCGCTGTTCGACACCAAATCTATGCTGTTCATCTACAATCACTAAGCCGAGTTTGCTAAACTCAACTTTATCCTGAAACAAAGCGTGAGTCCCGACAATAAATTGAGCTTCACCTAGTTTTATACTCTCGTAAGCGTTACTTTTCTGTGTTTTATTCATGCTGCCGGTTAATAGAAGTAATTTTTCATGATATCCGACAGATTCCAGTAATCCATGTATGTTTTGAGCGTGCTGGTTAGCCAGAAGCTCGGTCGGCGCCATAAGTGCGACCTGAAACCCTGCCTGCATGGCGCCAATTGCCGCCAAAACTGCAACAACTGTTTTGCCAGATCCAACATCACCTTCAACCAATCTATTCATGGGCGACCCGCTATTCATGTCTTGAAACACCTGCCAGGCAACTTTTCTTTGATCGTTAGTAAGTTTAAACGGTAGAGATCCTACGAATTTCTTTATCAAGTCTTCATTAAACGGTATCATTAGCGAATGTTCATTTTTGTATGCTTCGCGGTTTAGTTCGCTCGCCAGTGTCAATTCGAACACTTCTTCAAATCCTAAACGCTTTTTCGCCTCTGATAATGCCTTCAGATCCGTAGGGAAATGCATCTCCATCAACGCATCAGATTTCGGCATCAAATCCTCGCGTTCCAACAGCCAATCAGGCAGCGTCTCCGCCGGTTTAAATTCTGTCAGTACATTTTTCATCACTTTCCTGATTTGAGCTGAACCAATTCCCTTAGTCAGTTTGTACTGAGGAACTAATCTAGCTGTATTTACAGGAAAATTACTCACGAGTTCGCAGGCCGGATTGGTAATTGCAAAATACTTATAGCTACTCGCAAATTCTCCTGAAACAAAGTATTCTTCGTCAGGTTTAATACTTTGAGCTCTATATGGCTGATTAAACCATACCAGCTTGACGCTTCCAGACTCATCCGATGCTAGCGCCTCTGTCATATGTAAACCTTTGCGGGAATACCTAGATTTGATAGCGCCAATTTTTACCTGCAGACTAACCGGACCTGGTCGAATCTGGCTGACTCTAATTATTTGCGAATAATCATCATACTTCCGCGGAACATAGTCAACCAGGTCTTGAACGGTATCTATACGCAATTTATGAAATTTCTCAGCTAAAACGCCGCCAACGCCCTTAGCATAAGTAATAGAATCTGTAGCCTTCACCATAATAAGACTATTGTCTCACATAAGAACCCGCCACAGTTTCATGAGTTGTCTCG
>CAZTWI010000045.1:0-4435 GCA_964617685.1 uncultured Candidatus Saccharibacteria bacterium
CCGCTTCCTGCCGGATAAGGCAATCGATCTGTTAGATGAAACTGCTGCCCATCTGCGGGTAGACAAAGGTAAAACGCCTCCTAGAGTCCGTGAACTGCAAAAAGAATTGAAATTAGTTCAGGTTCGGATCGATGATGCAGTTGATGCGGAAGATTATGAGAAAGCTGCCAAGGAAAAACAGCGTGCAAGCCAAATTGCAGAAGAATTGAACGAACTATCTAAATCAGAAAAAGGCGCAAAGAAATTAAAAGTATCTAGTGATGACGTGGCTGATACAGTTTCACGAATGACGGGAGTGCCGGTCAGTAAAGTCATACGATCTGAAATTTCTTATTTGCTAAACCTGGAGAAAAATTTAAGTAAAAAAGTTATTGGTCAGACAGAGGCCGTAAGCGCAGTTGCTAAAGCCATCCGTCGGTCTCGTAGCGGCGTATCTAGCGAGAAGCGGCCAATCGGTTCATTTATTTTCATGGGACCAACGGGAGTTGGTAAAACTGAGCTAGCGCGCGTACTAGCTTCTGAATTCTTTGGAAACAAGGATGCGCTAATCAAGATCGACATGAGCGAGTTTTCTGAGAGACACACTGCTTCAAGGCTAGTTGGTGCTCCAGCAGGTTACGTTGGGTATGACGACGGCGGGCAGCTAACGGATAAAATTCGGCGCCAGCCATATAGTGTCGTTTTGTTTGATGAGATAGAAAAGGCTCATCCAGACGTATTTAACATGCTACTCCAGTTACTAGAAGATGGCGTGATATCTGATGCGAAGGGAAGAAAAGTGGACTTCTCTAATACGATTGTCATTATGACCAGCAATGTCGGCGCTCAAAAGTTGCAGAAAGAAGCAAAACTTGGTTTCTCTGCCGAGGATGATAAGGATTTAGAAAACCTGGACGAGCTTCACGCGAAAAACCAGGAAGATGTACGCGGCGAGTTAAAGAAGCTTATGCGTCCGGAACTGTTAAATCGAATTGATAAAGTTATAGTTTTCCGAGCTTTGACAAAGCAGGATGCGCTTTCAATTGTTGATTTGCAGCTTGATGAACTCAGGAGTAGATTAGTCCGGAAGGGCATAAGTATTGATGCAGCCAAACCGGTCAAAGAATATCTGGTTGAAAAAGGCTATGATGCCAAAAACGGCGCAAGGCCTATTAGGCGCCTTATTCAGGAAGAGATAGAAAACTATCTGGCTGACAAGCTAATTGCCGACACGCTTCCAAAAGGATCGGTCGTGAAAAGTACTCTAAAGAACAACGCTTTGAATTTTTCTGTCGCTAAAGAATCGGCACACAAAGCAAAATCCGCCTAAAATTTAGTACACTATAAGTTGTGAATCCCGTTAGAGCCAGTTGATTTTTAGCGGGTATCTAAATTAAATCTAATTTGAGGTCTTTAGCAGGATGAACAAAGTACTTAAATCAATACTTTCTGCAGCGACACTTGCGCTACTAGGTGTTTTTATCTGGGGTGCTTTGAATGTGCAGAAGGTTTCGGACTGGTGGATTCTTAGGAGTTACACGCCAAGCCCTGTAGTGGCTGAATTGGCGACGAATGCATCGCTGAATGATGAAGGCAGAAGACTATTCTATATATATGACCCGCAGCTTCTTGCCAAGGAAAACTTTAAGGGCAAGTGTACGGTAGGCGAAGAGACAATTGTGCTTGGCTGCTACATTTCCACAGACGGCATCTACATACTGGACGTTGGCGATGAAAGGCTGGAAGGCGTAGAAGAAGTTACGGCCGCCCATGAGATGCTGCATGCTGTTTACGACAGGCTTTCAGGCAGCGAAAGACAGCGTATTGATACGCTGCTGTTAAATTACTTTGAGACTTTAAATAACAGCCGGTTAAATCAAACGATACAGAACTATCGTGCGCGCGATCCGAATATAGTAGCTAACGAATTGCATTCAATTCTAGGTACTGAATATTCAAATCTGCCAGCAGGATTAGAGGCTCATTACAGCAAATATTTTATTGACAGGCAGACCGTTGTAGCCCGTGCGGAGAAATACGCCAGCGAATTCGAGAAGCGGGAAACGCAGATTAAAGATTTTGATGCCCGGCTGGCAACACTTAATACGCAGATTGAAGAATTCCAGATTAATTTAGAATTTAAGAACTCAGCGCTTGGACAGGAACGACAGAATCTGGAGTCGCTTAGAGGTAATCCTGATGCTTACAATCAGGCTGTTCCTGTCTACAATAACAGCGTAAATCAGTTTAACCGGGACCTGGAAGAGCTAAAAGTAAAAATAGATAACTACAATCGATTGGTTAAAGAGCGAAACGTAATCGCGCTAGAAGAACAAGAACTGGTAAAAGCAATCGACACCCGCCTATCGCAAATTGAATAAAATTTAGTAGACAGGTAGCGAGGCTGTTATCTGTAAACTGTTTACTGTAAACTGTAGTTAATATGGCGAAGGCAAAAATACGTTATGAGTGCAGTTCCTGCGGTGCTATTCATTCGTCTTGGAGCGGGAAATGTTCGACTTGCGGCGAATGGAATACAATTCAGCAGCAGCTTGATATTGCTTCCACGGATATAAAGAAGTCCGGCCACACTTTGAATGTTGTGTCAGTTAAGCTATCAGCTAGTGAAGCTTCTGAGAAAAAAAGGATCTCATCAAAAGACGAACAACTTGATACGGTTTTAGGCGGCGGTTTTGTACCTGGCAGCGTTATATTACTAGCCGGACAGCCTGGCATTGGCAAAAGTACTATTCTGCTACAAATTGCCCATTCAGTTTCTCAAGGCAACTCTGTACTGTATGTGAGCGGAGAGGAATCAGCGCATCAGGTAGCATCACGAGCAAATCGTCTGCAAACTGTTAATGACTCCCTAAAGCTTGCTTCTAGTACTAGCGCCGATGATATTGCCAGAACAATTATTGACGGTACTTATGATTTGGTTGTTGTCGATTCAATCCAGACTATTACAGTCGAAGCAATTAGCTCTGCGGCCGGTACGGTCAGCCAAATAACAAATAGTACGCAGTTGTTAACCAAAGCGGCCAAGCAGAGCAACACAGTACTAGTACTTGTCGGCCATGTCACTAAAGAAGGGTCGATTGCCGGCCCGAAAGTACTAGAACATAGCGTAGATACGGTATTGCAATTTGAGGGCGATCGGTATGGCGGATTTAAAATACTTAGGTCTGTAAAAAACCGCTACGGGTCGACAAACGAGGCGGCGATTTACGAAATGGAGCAGGAAGGCTTGAAACCGGTTTTGAATCCTTCAGCGGCGCTATTGGCTGAACGCCAAGTAGTCGATGGTTCGGTAGTGCTAGCCACTATGGAGGGCTCAAGACCTCTATTGGTGGAAATTCAGGCTTTAGTGAACAAAACAGCCTTCGGCTATCCTAAACGTGCTGCCAGCGGTTTTGATCTGAATAGGCTTAATCTACTGGTTGCGATGTTAGAGCGGCGTACTAAGCTAGTATTAAACGACAAGGACATATATATCAATGTCGTGGGCGGAATTGCGGTGAACGAGCCGGCGGCAGATCTAGCAATTGCTATGGCTATTGGTTCTGCCACCAAGGGTTTGCAGCTCAAAAAGCAAGCTGTCGTATTTGGTGAACTGGGATTATCCGGTGAAGTTCGTCATGTACCGCACATCGATAAACGTGCTGCTGAAGCCAAAAAGCTTGGATTTGAAGTTGCAATTGGGCCTGATATAAAGAGCGGTAAAAAGCCCGCACTACTTTCAAGCGTCAAAGATATCAGAACTGCTCTAAATACTTTTTTGGAAAAAGACTAGTCGTCGTCTGAGCTGCCGTTTACTTGGAAATTCACGTCTGCTGCATCGATTGTCGTATACAGTACGCTGTCAATGACTTCCGCACTGACAGTTTTTGATCCGCTAGAAGTTGCCGTATAAGTTACTTCGTAAGTTCCAGGTCCTGCAATAGCTATACTGCCGTTTGGAATTACCTGGCCGTTGATTGAAATGTTGATTTGACCAGAGAAGGCGGCGCTGCTAATCGGGTGAGTTCCTGCACCGACTGAGACGGAAAATGTGTAGGTTCCGTCGGTTTCTTTTGTTACGACAAGCATAGTTGTCGGTTTCATGTCATCACACTTATGTACATCATCGGAATCCTCAGAGTTTGTCGCTGAATCGTAGAAAGGATCTGAAGAATACCCAGCAGCATCGCCCTGTGTAACTTCTTCTATTGCAAGCGGCGGTGTACAATCAGTTGCTCTTTTGCCTGAAACTTTATCTTTAATTATTTTTTCTCTCGAGGTGCTGCCTGGTTTTTTGTACCATGAAGGGAATAGGTCTTTTGCCGGGCTTGGCTCAATTGAACTTACCCCAACGTGGCTTCGTACGACGTAAGCAGGTAATTCCTGAACACTTGCAGGCCTTACGCGTGCAACCGGCTCTAGGCCGTCATGAGCTCTCTGCATCCAGTCATTCCAT
>CAZTWI010000045.1:4445-5718 GCA_964617685.1 uncultured Candidatus Saccharibacteria bacterium
GGCCGGGTCATTGTTTCCATGAAGCCGCTCATTTCTACACTTCCGGTGTGGTGACCGACCCAAACTCCGGCAGCGTATTTCGTAGAAAAGCCCATTAGCCAGCCGTCTTTGTTGTCATTTGTCGTACCGGTTTTGAGTGAGAAATCCCAGCCTTTATAGTCATGGTTCTTGCGGCTCATATAGCTGGCCCGCGGGTCGGACATCATATCGGCTACAATGTATGCTGAATCTGCGCGAACAACTTGTTCGCCATTACTTGGTTCGTACTCATCCAGAGTATTTCCGGAAGAATCTTCAATCTTCAGGATATAGGTCTGAGGAATTTTATTGCCGTTTCTTGAGATCGTTGAGTAGGCATGGACGTGCTTGTCTAAGTTCAGGTAAGCACCGTCACCGATTGCAGAAGACGCATAACAAGGTCCAGGAACACTCAGAAAGTCGTCTTCGTAGCACTTGTAGCCGCCGGTTTTGGTCTTGTCGTCATACAGGCCTAATTTATTTGCTGTTTCTATAGTTTTTTCTACGCCCGCAATCAGCATCGCTTTGACCGCAGGAACGTTTCTGGATCCGCCTAGAGAATAGCGTAGAGTAACAGGACCTGGATAGCGGAAATCATAATCCCACAGGCAGTTACCGCCTTGCTTTGGCCGCGCTTTGTTTGTACAAGGGTAGCCTTCTATCGGGCCCTGCGTATCATACAGAACTGATCCAGCGCCGCTATTTTCAGTATGCTCAATCAACGAAAGGTAATCGTACGGCTTGAAACTTGATCCTGGCGGAAGGGGCTGTTGGGCAAAATTAACTTCGCCAGCTCTTGATGTGTCATTGAAATCAGCTCCGCCAACTAGTGCCACAACCTGGCCTGTCTGGACATCTTCTGCTACAAAAGCAGCCGTGTTTCCTCGTTGCCGTTGAATCTGAGCTATACCGGAAGAGACTTCTTCTTCAGCAATTTTCTGCAAATTCATATCAAGTGTTGTTGTGATTTTCCATCCGCCCTGATTGTAAGTGGATTGTCCTTCCATTTCTTGGATAAGCTGGTTCTTGGCGGCCATAACAAAATAAGGCGCCAGTATTCCGGTGAACTTACTTGGCAGGCGCGGAGCGAGACTTGCAATCGTGTCTTCTGCCTTAGCTGCGTCGTGCTCTTCCTGGGTTATCATTCCAAGTTCTAGCATGACGCCTATGGTGTAGTTCTGGCGAGCCTCTAACTCGGCCTTATCAAAAGAAGGACTGTGCGGAGTGTAGGTTGGCGGTGATTTAGGTATCGAGG
>CAZTWI010000046.1:0-1986 GCA_964617685.1 uncultured Candidatus Saccharibacteria bacterium
CAGCCCAGCGAACTAGAAACCTAGATAAAGAAGTATTCATTGTGTTTAATTATAGCATTTTCAAGGCGGTATTTTTGATTAGAAAAACTAGACTTTCCTACAAATCACGGCTAATTCCGCTAGAAAGATTTATGAATCCGGTTTTTGTAATTAAAACATCATCTTCTATCCGAACGCCAATACCCTCGTCTTTTAAATAAATCCCCGGTTCGACTGTAATGACCGAATTTTCCTGCAAGGGAGAGTCGTAATCACCAGCATCATGAACGTCTAAACCGAGAAAATGCGAAAAACCATGCGGAAACGGGTCATCTGCATTAGAGCATTTGATTTTCTTCATTACCGCTTTAACTTTTTCTTCGACTGTTTTCTGATATTCTCTGAGTAATACTCCGGGCTTCAGAATACTAAACGCAAAATCCTGAATTTCCAGCACGGCGCTATGAACTTCTAGCTGCCGTTCTGTAGGTTTTCCTACCGACCATGTACGACTTATATCGGCAGAGTAATAACCGCGAGTAGCGCCAATGTCAAACAGTACAAGATCTTTTTTGGAAATATCCGAATTATTATCCCTGTAGTGGATGATACTGGCATTCTTGCCGGCGGCTATAATCGGTTCGAAGCCATGCCCGTCTGAACCATGATCAAAGAATTTTGCGGTAATTGCTCTGGACAAATCTTTTTCATTTTCAAAATCAGCGATTTTCAGCTTTATTTCATCAAGCGACTTGCCCGTTAAATTAATTGCTTTTTGTAATGCTGCAATTTCTACCGGCTGTTTAACTTGCCTAAGTCTAGCCAGTTCGATTCGTATGTCTTTGGGTTCAGCGACAATCTTTTTAATCTTTTCGGCTAATTTACGGCGGGCAGGATTAGCATAGAATCCATACGGCTGTACGTATTCTTCCGGCGGAGCCAAATAACAGACTTTCAGTTTTTGTTTCTTAGCATCCGCGAGCAGAACTTCTAGGTTCCTGCTGGTCTCAAATTTTTTTATTCCGCTGATTTTTGTAATTTCAGCTTCATTAATTTCACCGTCCCATTCGTTTTGGTAATCATTCCTTGCCGGCAGCAACAAAACTGATTCGCCTGAAGAAGTATCTATTACAATAACAGCATCCGGCATGTCTAATCCGGTTAAATACCAGAAATTGCTGTCCTGCCTGAAAGTAAATGTAGTGTCACCGGAACTTTGGATCATGCTGTGCGCGGTAATCAAAATAAGCGACCCCGGACACGCCAGAGACAGTTTTTTGCGGTTGTTTTTAAAAAACTCTGAATCAAATTTATTCATTCTTTTTCTCCAGCCTAATGTATTGACGAAGTATCATTGATTGCTTTTCGCCGATTACTTTTGTTAATTCAGTATCCCTAGCCATCGTAACACCTTTTGCGCTGCCGAATTCTCTAATTAGCTTTTTCTTTGTAGCCGGACCAATTCCTGGGACATTATCCAGCCAGCTTGTAGTTTGTCTGGCCCTTTTAAGTGTTGAATGATAACTGACCGCAAAGCGATGCGATTCATCGCGGATTCGCTGTAGCAGCTTCACTATATCATTGGTATGCGGCAGATTAATAAGCAGAAAGTCGTCAGATTCCGCGACATATCCTCCAATTTTTTGAGTATATTTTTCTATGTCTTGAGTCTTAACATTCGATCCATTCCTTTCAACAACAATCTGCTCTTCACGCTTCGCAAGCCCTATCATTGGAATTTCTGGGTATCCGCTGGTATCCCGTGCCTTGACCGCTGATTGCAGCTGGCCTTTACCACCATCAATGAGAAATAAATCGGGAAGACCCCAGCTTTTTACGTTCTTTATACCGAGCCGGCGAGCAATAGCTTCGTTCATATGGGCGAAATCATTATTGCCTTTTAGGCGCATTTTGAATTTTCGATAACTTGTTTTGTCAGGCATACCGGATCGGAAAACAACCATACTAGCTACATTATCCGTTCCGCTCATATGTGATATATCATAG
>CAZTWI010000046.1:1996-5425 GCA_964617685.1 uncultured Candidatus Saccharibacteria bacterium
CCTTCAATCCTCTTTGGCGGCTCAATACCCAGAAGATCTGCTAGACCGCTTAGCCCCTTGTCTTTGCTGATATCCAGAAACTCGCGGTCGCCAAAAACAACTTGTTTGGATAAAGCTTTCAGCTCCAACAATTGATTACGCAGGCGGGCAGCTTGTTCAAACTCATTGTTACGGGCGGCTTCTTTCATTTCTTTTTCTATTGATTTCATGATTTTTTTCCGACCGCCGCGCAAATACTGCTCTAGCTGGCGTAAGTTGACCCGATATTCTTGGATGGAAGTCCGCCCGGACTCAAGACCAGGATCTAAACCGATTTGTTCGTACAGCTTACTCCCCATACTTCCTTCCTGTCTCTTAACAGCGTAAGGAAATATCCTGCGTAGATATTTTAAAGATTTGCGTACCGGATATGAATTTATATACGGTCCGAAATAATCCGCACCGTCATCAAGCGGACGCCTGGTCATACTAACTGTCGGATAGTCGCTATTCATATCAATTCTGACATAACTAAGCGATTTATCGTCGCGCAACAGAACGTTGTACCTTGGCATATAGCGGCGCACCATCTCGGCTTCCAAAAAAAGCGCGTCGATTTCTGTTTCGACTTCTATCCAGTCGGTATCAGCAATTTCAGTAACCAAAGCTTCCGTTTTTGGGTCGCGGGTGCGGGATTTCTGAAAATACTGTCTGACTCTATTGCGTAGAACGGCAGCCTTGCCAATATAAATAATTTCACCGGCGGTATTTTTATGAAAATACACACCCGGTGACTTTGGCAAGCCGCTCAGCTTTTTTTTAACTTCATTAGTCATTTACTCCTATTATCTCACGAAAGAGAACACCTATAAAACCAAGTTTTAGGTTAAAGCGTTCGAGCGGATCTTTTTCTTCGGCTGCTTTTTTGCTGCCGGAGCGTTATATATCCTGACATGGCAGAATAGTGCATAGGATGCCCAACCGATAGCAAAACCACCTATGATATCAAGTGGCGCATGAACACCTAAATAAACTCTAGACAACCCGACTCCTACTATCCATACCGGTACTATCCAGCGGTATTTTTTTGGCAGATAGTGTCCGACTACAAGTGCTAGCGCTGTGGCCATGGCAACGTGGCCGGAGGGAAAACCTGGCCCTCTTACTGTGTAGTCCAGGTTTACCACCCCTATCAACAGTTCATTTGGACGGGCACGGCCCCATATATCTTTTGCAAAACCTGTTACAAGATACGCAAGTAAAGTCGTCAGTAATAACTTCGCGGCAATGTAATTACGTTTTTTAAAGAGATAAAAAAGAAGTATAAGTCCGGCTGCATGGATACTACCGGTTTGAGTAACTATAAAAAACGCTGGTTGCAAAAAATCAGGCAGATTATAAATTGCCTGAAATACTGACACTTCCCATGGCGACATTGCTGCAGCACGTGAGGCTGCAGCAACAATAATAAATAATAAGACAGCTAAAATAAGCTGATGAGTTGGACTTAGGCGAAAAGGTTTGTATGTTTTATTTTTATCTTTTTTCATCGAAATCTGACTTAAATCAAAGACAGCTTTAGTATACCCCGGCAAGGTGTAAAGTGCTACTGCTTTGTTGTTTTAAGCTGCTTTAAAGCCGCAGCTATAGCATTGCTATGATATTTTTCCAGATAGTCAACTATGGCGTACAGAACTATAATCGTACCGAGTATTTGCAAACCGCCCTCTACTGCTCCCGCTACTCCCTGACCAGCAAAAGATCGCGGTAGGAGCACATTTGTAAACGAATCAACCAGTACGGCGCCTATTACAAAGATGGCGCCCCCAGCCAAAAGTAATATGGTTGTCCGGCGCGGAAAAGCCCGCCAAGCTTTGAATCCAAGCCAAACCAAAGCTCCAAGTATGAGCGGCAGGAGCAATAGCCAGGCGTTCGTAACGAGACTCGGCGCAGTATCTAGAAAGAACGTATTATGCAGCGACTGCAGAACAAATTCATGCAGTGTAGCCACATCGTCTATCGACATTACTAGACCGATAACGGCAATTAAACCCCAGAGCCAGCGATCGCTTTTCTTATCCGCCAGGTAAGCAGCAAGAAAGGCGCTGACACTAACCGCCAGAAATAAAGCCTGGGTATACCACTGCGGTACGCTATTTTCGTCGTTCAGATCAAATCTATTAGAAAATTCAAAGAAAAACCCATGCTGTTCATTAAACAGCACAACACTCACATATTTAAGCACTACATGCACAAGTACTATCACGACAGCAACAGAGATAAGTGCCCACAGTAGCCTGGTTGCTTGGCTTTTTTTCATTAATTTTCTACCTTTGTCGTTATAAACCTATAATAACAGATTGGCTGTAAGTCAAGAAGATTTCGAGCCGTAATCCATTCTTTTATACAGATGTGTTTACCACACAGGATTCGCACATGACGTGGAGTTTACGTCTGATGTTTGTGGAATTTATTTGGTGAGAAGTTTTCTTCCCGCAGGTTTCGCAGGCTGCTATATCTTTTGCCTTGTCCGAAAACCCCATCTGCATCCGGTCATCAAACACAAATAATTTACCTTCCCACAAACCATCGTCGGCGTATTTTTCGCCGTATTTCACAATACCGCCGTCCATTTGGTAGACTTCTTTGAAGCCACGGTTCAGCATCATGGCGCTCAGGATCTCACAGCGGATTCCGCCAGTGCAATAAGTCACAATCGGCTTGTCTTTGTGTTTGCTTATTTCTCCTTTTTCTAAATCTTCTTTGAAATCACGGCTGGTTACGGTCTTTGGGATAATCGTGTTTTTGAACCGGCCGATTTGGGCTTCATACATATTACGCCCGTCGTAGAAAATAACTTCTTCCCCCGTCTTCGCCTTTTCATCAACAAGTTTGTGAAGGGCGGCTGGTTTTAGATGCTTCCCGCCATTTTCAATACCGTTTTCTCCGACAACTATCTCATCTGCAGCATCAAATGCTACTATTTCCGGCTTGACCTTGACCTTCAGCTTTGGAAAGTGATTTTTGGTACCGTTGCTCCACTTGTAAGTTATGCCTCTGAAAACACCTGATTCATTCATCGCGCGTTTATATGCGCGAAGCGACTCAATATTACCGCCAAGCGTACCATTGATACCATGCGGGCTGATTAGGATGCGGCCCTTTAAATCAAGCCTTGTGCAGAGTTCTCTCTGCCAATTCATAGTCATTTCCGGGTCGGTAACCGGCACAAATTTGTAATAGAGAATTATCTTTTCCATAAGTACTTAGTTCCTATTGTAACAAATAACAGAGGTAGAAGTCTAGCCTAGCAACAAATAAATAACCAGCAAAGCTACTAGAACACTAACTACAACCGACAGTTTAAAAGCTTTATTTTCTGGCTTAGTTCTCGGTTTAGAAGCCAGTTTCTTCTCAACAGTTAAAAATTTTGGCTGTTGATTATTAGAG
>CAZTWI010000047.1:0-5387 GCA_964617685.1 uncultured Candidatus Saccharibacteria bacterium
TCCTTCCCAAGGATGAAACGAGGGTTCGACTCCCTCTATCCGCACCATTTTTCCAAGAAGAATTTATATTTTAGCGTCTACTTTATACTAACGGCGTACTCCTATATAATGAAGGGAAGTAATCCCATGAAAATATCGAGATACTATCACGACAAATCGGTGCTGGCTTTGATTGGAGCGAATGCGGCTTTGCTTCTATTGGCTGTATCCAATGTATTATTGAACGTCGATACGAAATTGAGCGACACCAGCATCATATCCTATAGATCCAGCAGAAGTATTCAGGTGAGCGGAGCGACCAGTGAACTGTATCAGTTTGCGATGTTTGCTGTAATTGTCACGATATTTAATGTGTTTTTAAGCATAAGATTATATTCACACCGGCGTCATTTGGCAGTAAGCTTGCTAGGATTAAACATTATTTTGTTAGTTTTGTGTCTGGTGGTTTTTAATGCTTTGACGAGAACTCTTTAAAAATGGACAATAAGTTTAAATACGAAATACCATTCCAAAGGTACAAGAACAAAAGATATAGATTATTTGAAATTTTACCTGGGTTTCTGACCTGGACAATCCTACTTTTGCCGTTTATTTTAGGGTATTTTAATGTTGGTTTAGTGGCAGTTCTTATGGTTGCGTATCTGTTGCTGTGGTTTGTCAAAGCTATGGTGATGAACTTCCGGGCTTTGCAGGGCTACAAAATACTTGCTCAACACCAGAAATTGGATTGGCAGGAGCTAATAGTAGACCTGGATCAGGAAGATATAGAACATCGCCGTTTCCCAAAATGGCACTATGAGAACAAAAAACGTGAACAGGATAATCCAAACGGAATTTTGTCTGGGGATATCATCCATGCGGTGATTGTTGCCACATGGAACGAGGCTTACGAGATACTAAAGCCGACATTGGAAAATGTTAAGGATAGTTTATACGACAAGAAAAAGATGATTGTCATCTTAGCCTATGAAGATCGCGGCGGGCCCGAGGTAGAGAAACAGGCGCATAAAATTATGAAAGAATATGAAGGTGTGTTTTTGGTTTCTAGAGCCGTAAAGCACATTGACCAACCTGGAGAAGTTATAGGTAAGGGTGGTAATATCACGGCCTCAGGGAGGGAATTACAGAAGATTGTAGAGGAATTGGGGATCGATCCTAAAGATGTGCTTGTTACGACTCTTGATGCCGATAATCGTCCGCACAAATCGTATTTTGCGGGATTAAGTTATGTGTACGCTGTCTGCCACGATCCTAAATACATGTCATTCCAGCCGATTCCGATGTTTACTAATAATATTTGGGATGCTCCTGCGCCAATGCGTGTAATTGCCACTGGTAACTCTTACTGGATGTTGATTCAAGGCTTACGTCAGCATAGTTTGCGCAACTTTTCTGCTCATGCACAGCCGTTGCATGCACTGATAGAAACAGATTTTTGGAGTGTGCGAACAATTGTAGAAGACGGTCATCAGTTCTGGCGCAGTTGGTTTGCGTTTGACGGTAAACATGAAGTGATTCCTATATTCCTACCTATATATCAAGACGCGGTTTTGGCTGATGGCTACCGGCGTACGCTAAAGGCGCAGTTTATCCAGATTCGCCGGTGGGCTTGGGGTGCTTCTGACATTGCCTATGTTGCTAAGTACGCATTCTTTACCAAAAATTCTATCCCTAAATTTGATAGAATGGCAAAATTTGGACGTCTGTTAGAAGGGCATATAAGCTGGGCGACATCCCCCTTGATCCTGCTGTTTGGAGCGCTTATACCTTGGGTGTTTAACCAAACTGACTTCTTAGCTAATCAACTGCCGCAGGTGGCTAGTAGAATGCAGACAGCAGCCATGGTTGGTATTCTGGTATCGTTGTTCTTTAGTTTTAAAATCTTGCCGCCAAAACCTGCCCGGTATAAGCGCCGCCGTACAGTATTCATGGCTTTGCAATGGGTACTACTGCCTATCACCACGATTGGATATAGTTCATTTGCGGCTATAAACTCTCAGACCAGACTAATGTTCAAGCGCTACTTAGGCAAGTTTGACGTCACCGAAAAAGCCGTCAAAAAAGATTCTGGCGAAACAGTCACCTCGCACTAAAAGCTAGCCAGAAGGCTAACGGGTTGAAAGTATAAAGTTAAAGGTTGAAAGTTGAGCTGCAAAGTCCGAGCCGCATGGGTTTTTAGTTTATGGAGTATTTAAATTATTAAAAATTATGTTATAGTATGATAAATGTCACAAGGTTATGTAACTGGTATGAAGCTAGCGGAGTATATGCGTGTTTTTGGTGGCGACCAAACACCGTTCTTTTCAGATGAAGTTGTTATTGATATTGGTTCTGGTGTATCAGATTTAGGTGGTCTAGCGCCAGAAGGTACAGTAGTTCAAGTAGATCCAATTTATTCTGAATTCTCTACAGACAACCATAGAGTTTTTGTTCCTGGCAGAATAGGTAAGAATGACAGTGAGACTTCAAGAACTCTTTCAGTATTAGAGAAAATTGACGCAGATAGAGTTACGATTGCAAACACGCTCCGGTATCTTTCTATGGAAGAAAGGTCTTTGGCAGTTGCCCAAATATTACAGATTTCTAATAGCGGAATAGCACAAATTTATCCAGTAAGAAATAAGATTTCAAATGATATTGTCATCCAAGCTGAGAAACTTGGATTCAATGTTGTAGCACAGACTGTTGGTTTGAGAGCTCTTAGGCAAATCGTATATAAAGTCGGGGGTATCAATACAGTTATAAGTATAATTGAACAGCCAAAAAAAGCTGGACCAAGCGATAGGCGCAGGGTTGCTCAAGTTATAGCCGAAAGACTTTTATAATATTATTACAGTTGGTCGAGGTTTAGTTCTTTGCCTCCAAGGGCGCGGGCAAAGTAGCTGTCATGCGTGATGTAGAGAATTGCGCCAGTATATGACTTCAAATGGCTCTCTAACTCTTCAATACTCGGCAAGTCTAAGTGATTTGTTGGTTCGTCTAGGATGAGTAAGTTTGGTTTGCCGGCTAGCATTCTAATTAGTTGAAGGCGGGCTTTCTGTCCGCCGCTTAGAGAGTTTACTATGGTATTTCTATCTTCCTGAGGATTGAATAAATAATTATCCATAATACGTAAAACGGCTTGTTCATTTGCCAGAACATTACGGTCTGATAATACCTTTTCTATAGCTTCAAACAGAGTGAGTTGCAACAATTCTGCGCCAATTTCTTGTTCGTAGGTGCTGAGGCGTAGGGCAGTGGCATGATCGATGATTCCCGGGCCAATTAATGTATCCGGTTTCTTATTATTCACAGCATCCAATATAGCTTTTACTAAAGTGGTTTTACCAGCGCCATTACGGCCAATAATATGTAGACGGTCGTCAGCAGCAATAGAGAATGAACAGTTGCTGAAGAGTGGTTTGTCATCGTAGCCAAGCGACAGATCGTCAATGCGTAGAAGCGAGGAACTGCCGTGTTCGGTTTTGGCACTAGAAATAGAAATGTTTTTGGCTTTGTATTTGTGATAGTTGGAAGTTGCTTTGGTGGAGAGTTGTTTTGTGGATTCGCTATCTATCCAGAAGCTTGGTTTGATGTGTTTGGCCAGGATGCCGTCTAGCTCGCGCTGCAAACGTTCGCGCATGACAACCCAAGGGTTCTTGCCCGCTTTGCCTTTGTAGCCGGGTGCTCTGGCATTGGCGTATTCTATCTGTTCTTTGATGTTCTTTATGCGTTTTTCGGTGATTTCGTACTCGTTAATTGCGTTGGAGGTTTTGCTGGCATTCTGAGAAAGGTAGGCGTCGTAGTTGCCGTTGTAGTTATGGGCTTTCTTATCTTTTAGTTCTACTATTCTGTCTGCAACACCAAGTACATCGCGGTCATGGGAAATAACCAATACTGAGCTTTTGGTGTTTTTTAGCCACTGGACAAAGGCAGCTTTACCAATGTAATCCATGTGGTTTGTTGGCTCGTCCAAGAAAGCAACGTGCGGTTCAGCTATTTGAATAGCTATAAGCTCTACTAGTCTTTTCTGTCCGCCGCTAAGGGATGAGAAGTTGTGGTCAAAAAGTGCCTGGTCTAGCTGGTAGGCGGAAAAATACTTGGCTAGGGAATTTTCTACATTGTAATAGCCAAGATCTGAAAATTCCTGGAGTGCATTACTATAAGTAGTCATTTTTCCTATATCTTCACCCATATGTTCCGGGTAGGTGTTGATGATATGCCAGAGTTTGGAATAGTTTGGTAGTTTAGTGGTGACATGCTCTAAGCAAGTACGGTCATCTGTGTGGAGATCGGTGTGTTCCTGAGATGAAGCCATAAAAATAGTGTTTTTGGGTATGATAATTTCGCCGTCAAAATCGGTGTCAGAACCTGTTACTAAGTTCATGAAGGTTGTTTTGCCAGTACCATTACGGCCTAGAAATCCGACTTTTTCGTCCCTCTCTAAGCGAAGCTCAAAACCCTTTAACAGGAGTTTTGAACCCATAGTCTTCTCATGAATCTTTACGTGAAGCATAGACAACAGTATAGCTTACAGTCTAGGGATTAACGTTGTGCATTGCTTTGTAGAGGTCGGAAGCTAGTTTGTCGTATCTTTTTAGGACTCTATGGCATTCGGTTGCTATCAAAAAATTGGTATAGGTTGACTGGCGCGTGCGGCCGAGGTTGCCTAGCACTGTTTCGAACACGTATTGAGCATCTTGCGGGGGGTGTTTTCTATGCTTTAAACACTCATACAAGCTGATTAGTAGTATTTCTGGTCGAAAGTCGACCAAGTCCTCATTTTTCAGAACTTTGAAGGTTACAGAGCCTTTCATTGATTCTATGGTGGTCCAGATTGCGCCGCAATTTGAGCAATGCCGCCGCCGCCAGACACTGTTGGAACGTTTTTGAAGCCTTGAATTAACCACGCGACTATCTATGTTGCAGTACGGGCAGTTCATTTTGCGACACGGCTATTTAGTAAATTGGAGGCATTCCTTAGCATAAGAGTATTCTAATGTAATATACGTAACCATGTCAACATATTGACATTTGACCGTAGTAAACGCTAGTGGATAAGTAGTCGAATTATGTGGGTAACCAAGTAGTAAGCTTACGACAGTCGCTAGTGCGACTATTCGGAAATGTCGTAAGCTACTACCTGGTGAAAATAAAACAAACCCCCGATGATAAATCATACGGGGGTTCCGGTCGTCCACTCTAACCGTTAAGTACGCTTGCCGGTTGATCTTGGTCTGCGGACTCTGCTTTTCTGCGGAGCTACCGATACAAGTTCCTCATAAAAGAGGGTAAAACCGTCAAGCGAGTGATTTGTGTTACTCAAACACTTACCTCTTCTTAACCTGCTTATGGTAACATACGAGCGTCTATTTGTCAATAGGCTGTGATACAATCTATATCTGATG
>CAZTWI010000048.1:0-5234 GCA_964617685.1 uncultured Candidatus Saccharibacteria bacterium
AACTGGCATTACAGAATATGCTGCATTTTCATTTTTTAATTTTAATATTGCAACGCTGAACTCGCGGCCGGGTAGATATTCTTCGATCAATGAGTCGGAACCAAGCTCTGTAAAAATAGACGCTACTTTTGCGTCTAATTCCTGAATATTGCTAACAAGTGAGTCGGTGTCAATGCCGGTACCGCCGCCTTGATCAGTTGGTTTGACAAATAATGGAAATTTTAACAGAGAGGAATCACTATTATTTTTCCCTGATTTTGCAACACAAAAAGCTGCTGTTGCAAGTCCACTGTCCAAAACACTTTGTTTAGCAAGCTGCTTGCTGAACTCTTTACTGTGTGCAAGCTGACAGGATCCGGTATAACTTATGTCGTTCTGATCTAAATATTCAGAAATCCAAATTCTGTTTTCGTCTTGTCTGCCAAGTTCGGGCAAGGCAGGCACAAACTTCATTCCCAAAAAGACCAAATCTGGTCTTCTGCTGACTAACATTTCAAGATCGGCAACACTGTTAATAGTGGTGGTTCTGACAGTTGAATAGTGCTTTGAAAGAAGTTGAAGTACAGAATCACGGGATTTACGGCTCATTGAGCTTAGTTCATTAATATCCGAAGAAACAATTTCAATACTCAAGTCAATTTTTTTCATATTTTTTCTTTTCTACGGGTGGTTTTTAAAGCACCCAAATGTAGTTCTTTAATAAAAGCTAAAGCGCTAAATCTTCTCTAGCCGATGAAAATTTAGCATAACCAAATAGACACGAATTAAAAGAGTGAAGTAATCACTTGCTAAGAGCAATTATAGCATAAAAGTACTGTTACAGAAAGCTTTGGATTGACATAGCTATAAATCTATGGTATAATGATAAAATAGGGTCTTTAATAAAAATTTCGAAAAGTTCATAAATTCCATTGCAATATTCTCTGGTGCAGCGTAGTACAATAGACCTAATAGATTAGGAGAAATATGGCAAAAAGCGACTATGCGATTGAAGCAAAAAATCTGAGCAAAGCTTATGGTGATAATAAAGTTCTAAAGGGTGTTAATTTGAAGGTTAAGCGTGGAAGCATGCTGGCTCTTCTTGGGCCGAACGGAGCTGGCAAGACTACCACAGTACGCATTCTAAGCACGCTACTGAACTTTGATGGCGGAACTGTAACTGTTGAAGGTAATGATGTAGCAAAGCAGGCTGACCAAGTTAGAAAAGTCATAGGTTTGACCGGACAATCTGCGGCCGTTGACGAACTGCTTACTGGCCGTGAGAATTTAATAATGATGGGGCAGTTGTATCGTTTAACAACATCAAGTGCTAAAGCTAGAGCTCAAGAATTACTAGAAGAATTTGATTTAGTAAAAGCAGCGGAACGCCCGGCAAAAACATATTCCGGCGGTATGCGCAGGCGGCTTGACCTGGCAGTCAGTTTGATTGCAGTGCCTCCGGTAATTTTCCTAGACGAACCCACAACTGGACTTGACCCGAGATCAAGACTGGCTATGTGGAAGATTATCAAAGGCTTGATGGCAAAAGGTACAACTATTTTATTAACCACTCAGTATCTGGAAGAGGCTGATCAACTGGCTGATCAGATTGTTGTCATAGATGGAGGCAAAGTAATTGCCGAAGGAACAGCCGCCGAGTTAAAAGGCAGGGTTGGCAAGGATCGGTTAGAGCTGACTTTCAAAAATACCCGGGCATTTAAGGATGCTCTAGATATTTTAAAGAAAGATGTTATCGAGTTTAACGAGAGCGATTGTACAGTGACAACCATTATCAAAGAAACCGATAAAGACGTAAAACGAACGCTAGAGAAATTGAGCGATAAGAAATTAGTAGTAGTCTCTATGGCCATTCATAAACCGACTTTGGATGACGTGTTCCTGTCATTGATTGGCAAGCAGAAAAAAACCAATGAAAAGGAGGAAAAATAAAATGGCTGTTGAATTAGAATTTCAGCGTAAACCCAGGTGGGTGCTTTCGATCTTTGATTCTTTAATCATGATCAAACGCAGTACAACTCATATCGTTAGAAACACTGATCAGTTATTGGGGACGTTTTTCCAATCGATTATGTTTTTGGTATTATTCTCTGCAGTTTTTGGCGGCGCAATAGCGCTTGCTTTACCTCCTGGCGTCACCTACCTGAGCTTCCTAATGGCTGGAATCATCGTCCAAACAGTGGCTTTTGGTTCTACCACTACAGCGCTGGCAATTACTAACGATTTACAGAAAGGCATAGTTGATCGTTTCCGTTCGCTGCCAATGTCGAATCTAGCAGTACTTAACGGTCATGTGATCTCCGATCTGTTTCGTAACACAATTTCAACAGTAGTTATGCTCCTAGCAGGGCTGGCATTGGGCTTTAGGAGCAGCGCAAGTTTTATGGATTGGCTGGCAATTGCCGGAATTCTGGTACTGTTTACATTGGCTTTCTCATGGCTAATGGCGATTATGGGAGTTGTGGCTAAGAGTATAGAAGGTGTACAGTGGCTTTCGTTTGTGATAATTTTTCCGCTTACTTTTGCCAGCAGTGCATTCGTGCCCGTAGAAGGAATGAATAAATACCTGAGAGCTTTTGCCGAAAATCAACCGATATCTCAAGTTATTGAAGCTGTAAGGGCGTTGATGCTTGGTACCCCGATCGGCAATCACGGGTGGCTAGCGGTGTTTTGGTGTTTTGTTATGCTCGCAATTACTGTTCCGATTGCTACAATTCTATTTAAGCGCAAAACAACAAACTAACTGCGAAAAAGAAGGACAGAGCAAATAATGGGAAAACAGACAGTGATTTTAATCGTAGCGTTTATGCTGTTCATTATTTCAGCGGCGGGCGCGTATTATGTGTTTTTTGTGCGCGGAGAAAACGGTAATTCTCTAGGAAAGTACTCGAACATCAACGATGAAGAAAAGCAGCTAAAGCCGACCGAGCAAGTCCAGAATCAACAGCCGTCCGGTTTGCAGGTTCAGAACACGCCAACAAACAATTCACAAAACCAAAACTCGCTGCCAACCCCTAAACAGTTTTCAGTTTATGAAAAGTATGCGAAAGACCAAACAGCCTCGTACATTGATATCGTCAAGGGGCAGGGAACAACAGCCGAACTGGGCGATGCTTTAGCCGTAGTGTATAAGGGATGGCTTACAAACGGCGAGTTATTTGATCAATCCCGCAAAAATGAACAGGGGCAAATTATGCCGTTTGTCCTGCAGCTTGGTTCAGGGCAGGTTATTTCCGGCTGGGAACAAACATTAGCGGGGATGAAGGAAGGCGGTAAGAGGCGGCTTATAATTCCTTATACAGCTGGTTATGGCGAAGCTGGGCAGGGATCTATCCCGCCAAAAGCAATGCTTATTTTTGATGTCGAGCTGGTCGAAGTTCAGAAACAAGACCTGAATCCGCCAGGCGCAATCCTGCCGTAACAGCTGACTTTGGTTTTGAAGCGGTGTATAGTAGAAGCTGTAAGGAGGTGTGAATGGAACAGACAAACTCAACGGGTAGAGGATATAAAATACTTTCTATAATTTTGATCGTAGTACTGGCAGGTTTACTTGTTGGCGCGTTCATATATTGGAAAGATCTGGATAATACTCAAAAAGAACAGCAAGCTCAAATTGACAGCTTGAATCAGCAGCTCGTCGAAAGCAAGAGTTCTCTTAGCGAGCAGGTTCAGAGCAGTAAGGACCAGCTGAATCAAGAACTAGAACAAAGGAACGCCGAACTCCAGCAAAAGCTTGACGAACTCTTAAATGGTTCTGATGAATCTGGTAGCGACTCGTCCGGCGATACGGCTGAATAAAAGAAAGCTTGTTTAGGCTTGGGTTTTTTAATGAAAATAATGCAAAGAGGAGGCATGAATGTTAGGGCCAATTGATTATATTGTAGTAGGTTTTGAGGGAAATAATTTTGACGGAAGTATTATCTCAGAGCTTGCAAAAGCAACAGACAGCGGAGCAATACGGGTTGTTGATCTCGTATTTATAATTAAGGATGCGGACGGCAATTTTGCAATCGCAGAATTGAGCGACCAGCACGAAGAGTTGAAAGAAGTCGTTAGCGCCGTAGGATTTTCCGATGATTTACCGCTTTTGACAGAGTCTGATTTAGAGAAAATCAGCGCTGGAATGGATAATGATACTTCAGCCGGAGTGTTAGCCATCGAACATTTATGGGCAAAAGGATTAAAGTCTGCTTTGATTAATGCCGGTGGCGTATTGCTTGACGAAGGAAGAATTCACCCAGATAATGTCGAGGCAGCTGTAGAAGACATCAAACAAGGTACGGAATAAATTTTAAGTTAAACAAGGAGAGAACTATGATTGGCAGACCGCTAACACCAGTATCAATAGCAGGATCAAGGCGGAGGCAGCGCCGCCGCGGAACACTGTAAGATTTTTAAGGCATTAGGTATAAAACTATTGACTTTGAAAAAGTTCAGAGTAATAATGCAAGTTACAATAAAGTAAGAGGGAGATCTTATGGCAAAGAAAAATGATGATGTAGTATCCGGCTGGGTAGGCTGGGTAGCATTCGCAAGTGTAATGTTGTATTTAGTTGGTTTTTTCCATCTAATTGCGGGTTTTGTAGCACTATTCACAGATACTGTTTACCTAATCGGTGAACAAAATATTTGGGCGCTAGACTATACTCAATGGGGATGGGTTCACATTATAGGCGGTTTATTAGCTATCTGGGCAGCTAGTTCATTGGTGGGCGGAAAGACATTCGGCCGTACAGTAGCAATTTTGGTTGCGGTATTAAGCGCAATCGCAAATATGCTGTTCGTACCAATATACCCAATTTGGTCGCTTCTAATGATCACGGTTTGTATATTAGTTATTTACGCTGTTGTTGTACACGGCGGCGATTTAAAAGAATCCTAGAATAAAAACAGGCAAATAGTTCCGGCATTACTTTTTAGTAAATGCCGGAACTATTTAATTTTGCCATAATACTGCATCAACACTACAATAGGGCTTATGCAAACTGTTTATTACAGAAATATAAAAAGCAATGTATTGGGAACAATTAGCCAGCCAGGGCGAGGCTGCTGGCTGAGTGTTGTAGACCCGGACACTGAAGAATTAGAACATCTAGAAAAAAAGTTTAGTTTGGATGCCGATCTGCTTCGCGACGGCGTCGACCTTTATGAAGCTCCCAGAATTGAACGCGATAACGGTAATCTTTATATTTACGTCAGATATTGCCGGCCTTACGGGCAGCACACCAGCACTCATC
>CAZTWI010000049.1:0-5162 GCA_964617685.1 uncultured Candidatus Saccharibacteria bacterium
TTTCCATATCTGTCACTTTACCGCGCGTGCCGCTAGACGGCTGGTGGATCATGACTTTGGCATGCGGGAGCAGGAATCTCTTGCCTTTAGTTCCAGAACTAAGCAGGAACGCTCCCATACTAGCCTGCAGGCCGATTCCTACAGTTGAAACATCATTCTTAATGTGATTAATCGTATCGTAGATTGCCATACCGTCGTAAACGCTGCCGCCAGGGCTGTTTATATAAATCTGGATATCCTTCTTTGGATCTTCATTTTGCAGAAACAGTAATTGAGCGACAACTAAATTAGCAGTATGCGAATTCACGTCTGTACCCAAGAAGATAATGCGTTCCTTAAGTAGTCGGCTGTAAATATCATAGGCACGCTCCACACGGCCATCGTTTTCTATAACTGTTGGGATAAGAATTGATTTTGTCATGAAGCAAGTATATCCGACCTAATTAGCACTCGTCAAGTCCGAGTGCTAATCGGATAAGCTTCGTTCTGTTTCGTGCACAACAATAGGGGATGTCATGGTCGCAACTGCAAACAGATCACTTGCAGCAATTTCCTGACGGTCAAGTTGCTCTTGTCCTATTGATTCTTCTGTGTGACAGGAATTCATAGCCAGACTAAATGACCCGACAATCACAATGCCTGCAAACATATATTTTGTGATTTTTGCATCATCCAGCTTCTCAATCATATCTTTAATATAGACCCAGATCCGAACAAAAGAAAGACCTAACCTACGATTTTAAGAATTGGATAACTTTTTCACTGCGCAATCGGGCGTTTATCTCGCGCCGTGAATCAGGCAATTCAAGCTGTTCTTGCATTTGTTTATCCTGATATTGAGTCTTTAGCTGCTGAATCCTGACTTCTAGCTCTTCTGGAGTTACGTCAATTCCTTCAATATCAGCAATTTCGTTTAGTACCAATCCAGCCTTAATTCGTCGATTTGCTTCTGGAGTTACATCGGATTTTATATATTCTTCTTCTGTCTTGCCCATTTGATCTAAGTATTCTTGGAATGTCATTCCCCGCTGAATTACATTCTGACGCACTTCATTTGACACCAATTCAATCTGTTCTTTAACGAGTTCTTCTGGAATTTCAACCTTAGTCTTCTCTGTAATATGATTGATGATTTCAGCCTCGTAATCACGCTCTGCTTTATGTTTTGCTTCGTGTTCAAGCTGCTTTTTAATATCAGTTTTTAGCTCAGCCAGTGTTTTGAACGGTCCGACAGTAGCCGCAAAAGCATCATCAAGCTTAGGCTCAATGACTTCAGTCACCTTATTTACTTTGACCGTGAAGGTTACTTTTGCATTCTGCAGAGCCTTAGCACCATAGTCTTTAGGGAAAGTAACTGTAAAATCTTTGGAATCTCCAGCCTTCATACCAACTAAATTCTCTTCAAATCCTGGGATAAACGTTCCGGAACCAAGCGCTAGCGGATAATCTTTTCCATCAGCACCGGCTACTGCCTTGCCCTTGGTATCAACACCGCTGAAATCAATCCATGTTTCATCGCCGTTCTTTGCCGCACGTTTTACTTCTTTCTTCTCAGCCGCGCGAAGCTGTAGATTTTTCAAAACATCATCTACTTGGTTTTTCTCAACCTTAACTTCCGGCCGTTTTATGGTCAGTTTTTTGTAGTCTGCTAATTTAATCTTGCCGACTACAGGAATTTCTAACTTCACTTCAAGTGCTGTGAAAGGTACAAATTTAGTTATCTCAACTTTCGGCTGACCGACCGGCCGTAATCTTTCTTCCTTCAACGCGGCAATGTATAGGACATTAATTGCCTCGTCGATAAACTCTGTCTGAAAGAGTTGTTGATCGACGTTTTTCTCTATCATCTCAATCGGCGCTTTGCCGTCCCGGAACCCCGCTAGCTTAACGCGAGGTGCTAATTTCTTTAATACTTTGTTTTTTACTTTTGCTAATTCTTCTTTATCGGCAGCGATTGTAAGCTTGGCAATAGTGTCGCTTTCTCTATCAATGTGTAATTTCATCTCGTTAGAGTCCTTAAGTACATTAAATCTATAAATATTTTATATAAGCAGTTAAGTTTATTCTAATCTTAACGATACAGTCTATTTAGGACTCTAACGGGATACATCCCTGCTTTTCTACAAGTGTTAATTTTAACAGATTAAATCACTCTTGTCGATACTAAACCACTCTAGGGACAAAACAGTTCTCTAGTCCTTTAGAATTTTGGAAATTCGCGCAATAGATTGAATCTGCTCTTTATTAGAATGTAAGTCCTTCAGCACGAATTTACCAGACTCAAATTCATCAGTACCAGCAAGTATTGCAAACTTCACCCCTGTTTTTACAGCCGATTTATATTTTTTGTCTTCCTTGCGATCAGAAAAATCAACCGCCGCATTTATACCTTGATCCCTTAGTTCGGAGGCAATTTTCTGACAATTCAGCGATGATTCAGAGTTGCGAGAGATAATTATTACCTGAATTTCCGAAGCAAGCTTGGGGATTAATTTATGAGTTTCTAAGAAGTTTTGAAAACCAACATCACCAGCTGCAAAACCGATTGTGGGCACAGGCTCTACTCCAAACTGAGCAACCAGCCCGTCATATCTGCCGCCGCCTAGCAAGGATCGGTTATTTTCCGAATTGGTATCAAAAGCTTCAAAAACAATATCCGTGTAGTAATCAAACCCGCGCATTAGCGTAATATCAAATTCTACGTTGCGGATTCCTTGATTTTTACAATTTTCCAAAAGTTCGCTAAGTTCGATCACGCTTGGGCTCTTTGATAATTCTTTTGGCAGATCTTTAATTGACTTTGTCTGCAGTAATTCAGTAATTTTATCCGTAGTTTTAGTACTTTTTGTAATCACATCTACTGATTTTTTAAATTCAGCTACAGTCATTTTATTCATACGGTCAGTCAGTCTAATTAATTCAGCGGTCTGCTCTTCATTCATTCCACAGACAAACTCAAACATCGTATTTACCAGTACCCGGCTATTCACTTTTATGACGTAACTTGTCCTAGCAGCTTTAAATTCACGGAATAGGGCGTCGGCAATCTGAAGCATTTCAAGCTCAGCAGATACATTACCTACGCCAAACATATCGACGTTCAGTTGCCAGAATTCGCGCAAACGGCCGCGCTGCATCCTCTCGTAGCGCCACAAGTTCGGAATGGAATACCAGCGCACAGGATAATTCAGTTCTTGGCGCTGTCCAGCCACCATCCGGCTGACAGTCGGCGTCATTTCGGTGCGTATCGTAACGCTACGGTCTCCGCGGTCTTTGAATGTATAGGTCTGCTCTCTGATAATTTCCTCGTTGCCTTTCATCAGATACAAATCTGTCGGCTCCAAAATCGGCGCATCGTACTCTTCATAACCAAACCTCTCGACTACCGTCCGCCACTTATCAAACATCCACTTTTGCAAGCGTTTGTCTTCGGGATAGAAGTCTCGGGCACCTTTATAGCTCTGGGTTGGTACTTTCATCCCGTTAGAAATCTTTCTTAATCTTCATAGTTTACTTTCAATTACCCGTATTAATTAATTTTTAACGGGACTCATAGGTTATATTGTCCTACACTTGAGCAATTCTTACAAAAATTAAATCTCAATACTACTCTATTGATTCAAAAAGAATACGTCTTTGGTTGTCAGTACAGTACTAAAATCTCTATTTTTGTATGATTTTTTTATTGATTTTCTGGCTGAACGCGCTCTTTTCTGCAAGCCATCATCAGTCATTACCCTGATACTACATCCAACCACAGCCGCAGCCGCGTGGCTGAAGTCTGTCTTGGAGCTTGGCTCATCAAACACTTCGGGTAAAAAATCTTTAACAATTTCAGCATCCTTATCTCGACACAGATAATCAAATCTTCTGGCCCGGTCTTCAATCGGATCATCTCCAGTAACAGATTCCATATCGAATCGTAAAAAACCAATTCTAACAGAAGCAAATTCTGCAATCATGGTGCCTAGCCCCAACCCCAAATATGTAGCATATTGCTCGATATTCTCATCGTAGGCAGATAACTCAACCGAAAACCGCCTTAAATCTCCTAGAAATTGAGGGTGTTCTCCTCCATCGAAAAACCCTTCCAGCTCCTGGTCGACATTAAGATCGCTGGTTCTTAATATACCTTCAGTAACTTCACAGGCCTCTGCTAATAACTGTACTGCTTCATTGAATTCAAATATCTTAGAATTGGCATCTGACATAAAAATTACTTTACTTGTAAATCTATAGAGTTTCAATAGATACTGGAGGAAAAGTTGCTTGCAACGAAAGCAGCTAAGCCGCAACGGCCTCGATTCTTTCTTTGAGCGCTACGGGAGAAGCATGCGCATGAAAAATTGGCGCGCCAATTATGAAGACATCCACAAACTCTGAAACTTCTTCAATCAAAGCTGGTCTTTCATGACGAAACTCAAGCGGCTCAACATCTTCATGATCAGCTAACATTGCCCCAGTAGCAAAGGTCATGAAGTCTGGGTTAACATTTTTTACGGCCTCAGCATCCGCAGCAGCACAAATGACCGCGCCGCCGTAAAAACCTGAATTCATTGCTAACTTTGATTTCAAAATTGCATTTTTCTCAGCAGTCGTTCCTCTATTTTCAAAATCTACATCCGTAAAACGCGAGGATGTTAGATGTACGACCGGAGCTACTCTAAACTTCCTGCAGTTTTCAATGAAGGCTTCCATCGAACTTTGAGAGATATCGACGCCTGCAGATAAATATTCAGGTTGCTTCTGTCGATGCACAGGGTTTTTACCAGGATGTTGTGGATTCATTACCTCGCTTACTATCGTTGATACAGCATCAGCAACTTCCGACTTAGTATCATTCGATATCCTTGCATCAACCATTACCTTTTCAGCGCCGTTCAGTCGAACGAATTTTGACACTGCAGGATAGCCGCGTCTTTTTAAGGCGTCCTCCGTTTTGAAACTATATTGCTCGTTAGTGAGTATTTTTACGCCGAATGTACTACTAATCTCTGAAGACCCGAGGTCCTTGAAAGGTTTTATGTAGTCCCGTCCTAAAGCTAACATTATTTCTGCCATAGATATTAATTTAACACTTCGCACCTAATTTTAATATTGCTTAAGTGTATAAAACGTTTGTCAGCCAAAGGCTGGCTGGCCACAATCTGCTCGTAAAAATT
>CAZTWI010000050.1:0-5056 GCA_964617685.1 uncultured Candidatus Saccharibacteria bacterium
CGTCCGAGGTATCGGCAGTCTCAGCTTCTTCTAGACTTATATCTTCAATTGCCTCGGCATAGACAGTTTCTACATCTTCCGGGGTTATGTCCTGATCAGAATTGGCGGTCTCTGCCAGCGATTCTAGAAAAATAGCACTGGACATGGCCACAAATTCCTCTTCGCTGTCAACTGGAGCATTTTCTAACTCTTCACCCACTTCTTGCATTCGAGTATCGACGACGCTCAAAACTACTTCGTGCGCTTCCTCTTCTGTCAGATCTCCAGATTCTTCCAGGTTTTCTAGTTCAGTTTCTTTATCAGAATCTACTGTTTTATTTTCTTCTGGGACCGACTTTGTGGTTTCGGTTTTTTCGGGTTTGCTAGTTCTGAAAAAAGTTGCTTTTTTCTGACTCAGTTCTGATTTCTTGTACACCGATTTTTTGGAATTCTTTGATGAATTAGAATCACTCTCATCTTCTGAATCGTCATCATCTTTTTTCTCTTCCGGGTTTTTTGGCTCTTTTTCCATCCAGATAATAATAACAGAGACGCCAAGGAAGTACTTGCAACAAATAACCTAAAGAGTTATTATTGGTTAACAATTAATTCTTGCAAGAACGACAAAACCAAAAGTCGGTCCAATACAAAAAACGGTGAGGAAATAATGAGCACAAACAGACAGATATTGTCTATTTACTGGCAACACGCACGTAAATACAAAAAACAGCTATTGACCATTTACCCGTTAATGGTGGTTGCTCAATTGATGGAAGATTTCCTTGCACCATTATTAGTAAGCGGGATTTTAAATAAAATTGCTTCAAATAATATAGATGAACTTAGAGGAAATAATATTTGGCTCATATTTTTGGCGATAATCGCCTTGGAAGGTTTTGCGCATCTTATCTGGAATTACTTAATTAGAATTTTCTGGAGTACCCAAGATAAGATAATGCTCGACCTAAACATGACGGCTTTTAAACACTTACAAAAAATGAGTTTTAGATTCTTCTCAGATAGATTTGCCGGATCATTAGTCAACCAGGTTAATAAATTTGTCGGATCATTTGAACGCTTAACAGATCCACTAACATGGAACGTATTTAAATTATTAGTATCACTTATACTAACTTTTATTATTTTGGTGCCTCAGATTCCTATAGTTGCTTTTGCTATAGTCATTATCGCCGTAATTTACGCACCGATAATTTGGTATGTACGCAAGAAACAGATTCCCTATACCACGAAATGGGCGGCTGCCGAGACCAAAAGAACAGGACAGCTTGCAGATACAGTTTCAAATATTGTCGCGGTAAAATCATTTTCGAATGAAGAGATAGAAAATACTTTTATGTTTGAGCGGGCTACGGACGTCAGGAACCGATCACTGGACACTATGAGTGTTAGCTTGAATCAGGAACTAGGCACGGGTGCGGTTCAGCGAAGTATAAATATCATGGTGATTATTTTGTCTGTTCTACTTGCTGTCAGAGGAATAATCGAAGTCGGAACTATATACTTAGCACTTACCTTTACCGTGGCTATTATGCGGAGACTTTGGGATCTAAATAATACATTCCGTAGCTTCACGCGTGTGTTTGGCGACGCCAGGGATATGGCTGAGATACTGCAAATTCCACCAGAGGTCGAAGATCCTGAGAACCCCAAAAACTTTAAACCATCAAAAGGAGATATAGCATTTAATAATGTTACTTTCCACTACAAAGAAGATTCAATCGACAAATCTCTGTTCAAAAATTTAAACATACACATAAAAAATGGTGAAAAGATAGGCTTAGTCGGTCCAAGCGGCGGCGGCAAAACGACGATAACCAAATTACTGCTCCGCTTTATGGATATCCAGAAAGGAAGTATTTCTATCGACGGTGTTGATATATCCAGCGTGACCCAACAAGATTTAAGAAGATATATCAGTTATGTACCCCAAGAGCCTCTACTCTTTCACCGCTCAATAACAGATAACATTTCCTATGGAAACTTAAAAGCGAGTAAAAAGCAAATTCAAGCAGCAGCTAGCAAAGCACACGCTGACGAGTTTATTTCGCAACTTCCTGAAAACTACGACACATTGGTCGGAGAAAGAGGCGTGAAGCTGTCTGGCGGGCAAAAACAAAGAATTGCCATAGCTCGGGCAATGCTGAAAGACGCCCCTATACTTGTTCTGGACGAAGCTACCAGTGCTCTTGATAGCGAAAGCGAACAGCTTATTCAGGATGCTCTCTGGAAATTAATGGAAGGCAAAACTACAATTGTTATAGCTCACAGGTTAAGTACAATTCAGAAGATGGACAGAATTGTCGTACTTGATAACGGTAAAATAGTCGAAGAAGGATCTCACGCTGAGTTGTCAAAAAAGAAAAACGGACTTTACGCCCGTCTCTGGTCTCATCAATCCGGTGGCTTCCTACAAGATTAAGGATATTTAATCTTTATTCAAGTACTTCATAATCTCTTCTGCTATCTTGTCGAGTCGGGCATTTTCTTCTGCAAGCATCAGTGAATCACGCGGATCTACGCCTCGATCAAGTCCGGAAATGGTTTTAGAAGCTTCGTCTAATAATGACTGCTGTTCTTCTGGTGTCAGCAGGCGATTATCTTGATCGTCTGAAGATTCGTTTGGATTTATCATGGCCAAAACCTCCTTAGTGTTTCCCTAAACCGCTTCAAGGTATTCAACACGAGCGTACTCATTCGCAACCACCTCGCCTGTAAGCTGACATAGGACGTCCAGTTCGCGCTGTCTTGACTCAAAAAGTACAATCCGGTCGTTAGGCCGACTATACTCTGACTGTTCATGTGGTGTAGAAATTTCAGTAGATAAATTCATGGTATCTTTTAATTATACCATGTTTGTGCTTACTTTGTCAAGTTCTACGAGTTTTTACTCTGATTTTTCAGAATCGTCGGCTTTTTCGCCGCCGTTGTCACTAGGGACATCGGCTGCATCAACTTCTTCGGTTTCTTCTGGCTCCTCTTGTACTCGCGGTTCTTCAACTGTAGCTAGTGTTAGTTCGGGCTCAGATAGAATTTCTACGTTGGCAACTGGGATAATATCAGCAACTGTAATGTTATCTCCTGGATGTTCAAGCTTCTCGGCACTGACAATCAATGCTTCTGGCAAGTTAGCAGGCAACGCCTTGACCAAAACGTGGTCGTTCTGGCGGACAATAAAGTTACCGAGCTTTTCCGCCGGGACGTCGCCTTCGATATGAACCGGTACTTCCGCCTCAACCGGGTCATTAGCGTTAACTGCGTGAAATGCAACGTGCATAATAGTGTTCTTTGCCGGATCCATATGAACATCTTTGATCATGGTTAGGTATTTCTTGGTTCCTACAGTCAACTCTACCGGTTGTCCGGTTCCTGCAGCAGCCCATGCTTTGGTAAGCGGCACGTACTCAATCGCAACATTGACTGATTCCTGGCCTTTTTCGTACAAAGTTGCAGGTATAACACCTGAATTACGCAACGAGCGTACTTTTTTGCCTGTAATTTCTCTTTTTTGTGCTTGAAGCTCAATAATATCTGACATAATTTCCTCTTATTTAAACACCATTATAACAGATTGTAATCTGTTTGTCGTCTTAATTTCTCTGCTGGGCTGCCGGTTTTTCAAAACCATATATATTAATCGTTTCAAGTACGAAATCTCCAAATGTTATTTCTCTTCTCCAAGATTTGCATTCTTCTGTAAATGCTTCGCTGCATTTTTGCAAAAACTCATTACTGGCTGCAACTTCAGCTACAGGACGGGCTCTGTTTTCAAACATATGCTCCAAAATCTCCCTGTCCAAGGATACGAATTTTCGAATCTGTTCAGGAAAAAATTCTAAATCAGCGTAATTTGGTTTTCTAGTCATAGAATTTTCTTTAGGTACTGGCCCGTGAATGAATTTGCCTTTTTGGCTACTTGCTCTGGAGTTCCCTCCGCAATCACGATCCCGCCGCCTGCTCCGCCTTCCGGACCCATATCAATAATATGGTCCGCAGATTTAATAACGTCCAAATTGTGCTCGATTATTATCATGCTGTTACCGGTATCAACTAACGCCTGTAGAACCTGAAGCAGTCTATTAACGTCATCTATATGCAAACCAGTTGTTGGTTCGTCTAGAATATACAAAGTTCGTCCTGTGGAGCGCTTGGATAATTCAGTCGCTAGCTTAACACGTTGAGCTTCACCGCCGCTTAAAGTCGTAGCAGACTGGCCAAGCCCCATATAGCCTAAGCCCACCTGAACTAAAGTCTCAAGTTTGCGGGCGATGCTTGGGATATTCTGAAAGAATTCAAAACCTTGTTCGACTGTCATATCTAATATATCCGCTATAGTCTTGCCCTTGAAGTGTATCTCCAGAGCTTCGCGGTTATAGCGTTTGCCATGACAGACTTCGCACTGAACGTAGACGTCAGGCAGGAAGTGCATTTCTATCTTGATCATGCCGTCACCCTGACAGTTCTCGCAACGTCCGCCCTTAACATTAAAACTGAATCTACCAGCTTTATAGCCGCGGATTTTGGCTTCCGGAGTACTTGCAAATAACTCGCGAATTGGCGTAAACAAACCTACGTATGTCGCTGGGTTGCTACGAGGCGTCCGGCCTATTGGAGACTGGTCGATGATTATAACTTTATCCAGATTATCAATGCCTTCAATATCATCATGGCGGCCTACTGCTTCATGCGCGCGACTCAGTCTAACGTGCAGTTCTTTAGCGACAATATCGTTAATCAGCGTACTTTTGCCAGACCCGCTAACTCCGCTGACAACTACCATTTTTCCTAACGGAATAGAGACATCTATGTTCTTTAGGTTATTCTCGCGGGCACCTCTGACTACTATTGATTTACCGCTTCCAGCACTTCGTTTTTTAGGAGTTGCAATTTCTAATTCTCCGCGTAGATATTTGCCGGTAATACTCTCTTTGGATTTAGCTACTTCATCGGGAGTGCCGGATGCAACAACCTTGCCGCCATGAACACCTGCCCCAGGACCAATATCTACTAGATAATCAGCTGTTTTAATAGTTTCTTCGTCATGTTCAACCACAATCAC
>CAZTWI010000051.1:0-2756 GCA_964617685.1 uncultured Candidatus Saccharibacteria bacterium
AACTGGCAATCGGTTTGCGGCTGAATGTCGATACAACTTCAGAAAACACGCCAAAAGCCGGCAGTGCCAATACATACACTTCCGGATGTCCCCACATCCAAATAAGATTGGTGTACATCATCGGATCTCCTCCTCCCATAGTCGTAAAGAAGTTTGTACCGAGACTACGGTCAAAGTATACGAGGAACAACGTGGCGGTAAGCAGCGGGAATATCGTCAGAGCCATTACCATACTGCAGAGTGATCCCCAAGTGAACAATGGCATTTTTCTCAATGTCATTCCTGGCGCGCGCATTTTCAATATAGTCAAAATGAAATTGATTGCGCCAAGCGTTGTTCCTATCCCGGAGATCATCAGGCTCCATACCCAATAATCTACTCCTACTCCCGGGCTGAACTCCTTGCCTGACAATGGAGCGACTGCCAACCAGCCTGTAGCGGCATATTCGCCGCCAAAAACAAAGAACATGTTTATCATAATTATACCGCCGACGAACAGCCAGAATCCTAAGGTATTCATTAGAGGCGAGGCCAGATCGCGCGCCCCAATTTGCAGAGGTACAATGTAGTTTATTAGACCAAAAATAAAGGCCATGGCTACGAAGAAGACCATGATATTGCCATGAGCGGTAAAAATTTCTTGAAAATGTTGAGAGGATAAATAACCATTTGATGATTCCAGTATGCCAACTGAAGGCGCCAGTGCCTGTTGAAGCCAGATCATAATAGCGTCAAGTCCGCCGCGAAGGAGCATAACCCCTCCCGCAATGAAGTACATAATACCTATTTTCTTAGGATCAACCGATGTTAGCCATTCTCTCCAAAGCCACTTCCATCGCTTTAAATAAGTTAAAACGACGATGACAATCAATGCCAAAAGTAGAAAAGCTACCGTTCCGCCGATAGTAAACCATTCGTGAGGCAGCGCGTCCCAGCTCAATTTGCCTATGAGTAACTCTTTCATTAGTTGTGCCCGTGCCCTTCGCTGTCAGGTCCTCTGTATTTCATAACCACTTTATTATACAAGTCGCTGTCGAAAGCCGAGTAAAATGCGGGCGGATTATTCTCGCTGGGCTCTAGAATACTTTTATAACCAGCCGTATCAAGTACATTAGGAGATTGCTTCACAACCTTTACCCACTGATCAAAATCTGAGCGACTGCTGGCACGAGTTGTGAATTTCATTCCAGCAAAGCCCTCGCCATTTATTTCTGCCGAGCTACCAGGATAGTCTCCGATAGTATCAGCAATTAAGTTCAGTCGATTGACATGACTTGTCATTGAGTACAGCTGTCCACCAAGATTTGGTATCCAGAATGAACTCATCGGCGCCTCATCGGCTGTCAGCTCAAAAGTGACTGGTGTGTTTACGGGAATCTGAACAAAATTAACGGTCGCAATATTTTGTTCTGGATAGAGAAATAACCACTTCCACCGCAATGATATTACTTGTATTGTAAGCGGTTCAGCGTCCGCTGAAATGGATTCATGGGGGGCAAGTTTATAAGTTGCAGGAATCATAACGCAAGTAAGCAGAGCAATAATTGCAGTTGGTATAAGCCACAAGCCTAGAACAAGAAACTTACTATTGTGAGCATGAGGTGGATCATGTATACGCTTCGTGTTCGATTCTCTATATTTCCAAGCAAATAGATACAGTACAAAAAACGTCGGTATAGCAGCTGCAAACATCACTATGATTGTAAACAGCATAAGATCATGTTGTTCTTGGGCGATAAGCCCCCTGGGATTAAAGAGTGCGATATTTCTCCCTTGAAGCAGATATGTAATAAGAAGTGCGAAATCAACCATTGCGGCGATAATAATTAACGCGATCCATCCTGGACCCAGTCCTTTTTTGTTTTTTTCTGACATTAAATAATCCCTATCAAAATGCTAACCATTACCATAATAATAACTATATCATAGCTCTGCTTGCTCAGATACAGATTTATAAATTTTTTATATATTCAACTAAAAGTACAGTAGTCAAAAATCCTTGAGTACCCCCCGCTCGGTTTTTGACGTTCTGGTATTCGGTGTATAATTATGTTTATGATTATAGTAATCCATATCGCGCTTGCAATCGGAAGTCTTATCTACACAGCTTTTACATACGTTGAACCTTCTAGAAATAAGTTAAGAAATTCATATCTGTTCATAGGATCCGTTTTGCTAAGCGGGACTTATTTAATATTCGCCAATCATGTAAATATTTTACGGACTTGCTTAAGTGGTCTTGCGTTTTTGCTCGTAACCGTTGCTGTTACGCGTCAAGCACGAGTAAAATATAATAGAAATCTTCAATCTGTATCTGTTAAGTCAGTCACAGATTAAATCCAATTAGTAAAAATAAACCACTTGTGCTATAATAATAGTAATTGTTTTTCTTGAATCCAAAATATTGATCTAGATAGAGATTAGTTCACAGCAGGTTTTAGAGGGGCAAAACCAAGTCTAGGTTAAGACTCCCCTATCAGTGAATTGCTGTTAGTAAAAGTCGTATATAGACCATAAAACTAACTAATCTATAAGGATTACATGAATAAAACCTATTATTCGTCGCGAAGTTCGCGGCGCCCGTCCGCTTTTGGTGGACGTAAAAACTATGGCGGCAGCTCAAGCCGTTCAAACAACAGAAACAGAGGCAGAGGTCAGAATATTGACCCGAAACGTTTTGTTAAATCAGCACGTCCTATTGAAGAGGAGCAGTATAATCCTGTCAATACTTTCAACGACTTTGCTATTAATGATTT
>CAZTWI010000051.1:2766-5046 GCA_964617685.1 uncultured Candidatus Saccharibacteria bacterium
ACAAGTTAACAAGGGGTAATAACCGCTAAACACGAATCTCAATTATTTCACTATTTTTTTGGAGTTGGTATTTTTGAGAAAACATGAATTTTCAGTGAAAATTTAATTTTACAATTTTTTGTATAAAAATAATACCGGTTAGTATTAATAATTCGAAGTCATTTAACCATTCAAATGAACATCCTCGTTACGTATGTCCATAAATTTGAACGAAATTAAGGGAAATATTCGTTATGATTTACTAAAAAGTAATTTAATTAGCCGTAACTACACCATTCCCTCTCAGATTCAGGACAAAGCCATTCCTATCGCTCTTGAAGGAAATGACGTAATTGGAATAGCAAATACCGGCACCGGCAAAACAGCCGCTTTCTTGCTGCCCTTGCTTAGTAAACTAATTGAAAATCGCGGACAAAAGGCATTGATAATTGCCCCGACCAGAGAGCTTGCACTGCAAATCCAGGAAGAAAGCAGATTGTTTGCAAAAGGAGCGCGATTGTTTGACGTGCTGATTATCGGTGGCGTGCCAATGCAGCGTCAGCTTCGCGATTTGCAAAAGAGACCAGAAATTATAATTGGAACACCTGGCCGTATCAAAGACCATATAGAGCGCGGAACACTAAAACTAAATGATGTGACAACCATCGTTCTTGACGAAGTCGACCGTATGCTGGATATGGGGTTTGTAGCTGATATCCGTGAAATTCTAAGTAAATTACCGCAAAACAGACAATCGCTGTTCTTCTCCGCCACGCTTAGTCCGACTATTCAGAATTTAATCGGTACCTTTACTCACGATCCGGTAACGATTATGGCTCGAACAGCTGAAACCAGTGATAATGTTGACCAGTCAATTGTTCATTACTCCGAACGAACTGAAAAGATAGATAAATTGCACAACTTATTACTAAAAGAAGAAGTTTCCAGGATTTTAATATTCTGCGAGACCAAAAGATCAACGGAAGCTCTTAGCAAGGAACTAATAACGCGTGGATTCACTTCTGATGCGATTCACGGCAATAAGAACCAGGGTCAACGACAACGAGCTTTGAAAAGCTTCAAAGACGGCAAAGTAAGTATATTAGTAGCTACCGATGTAGCAGCTAGAGGTATTGATGTAGATAATATTACGCATGTAATTAACTTTGATATCCCTCAGACTTACGAGGATTACACCCATCGTATCGGCAGAACTGGCCGTGCTGGAACAATCGGCTACGCGGTAACTTTTGTAACTCACTAAATTACTTCTATTCTACTACTTCCTTTTTGAAGAGATGGCAGTCTTGGCGTAAGGATAGCCTATCCAAGCGGTGCTAATTAGTACCATTAGAACACCCAATAAGGCTAGTAGAATTGTCTGCGAATTGAAAGTAGCAATGAATGCATCATATAAATTACCGACTATTACCCTTCCGTTCGGACTGTTAATACTGGATAGAACAGGCGGTTTAAATAAAGGCCCGACCAGGAGTCCGATCAGGCCGAACACTGTAATTATTGAACCTTGAACCGCAACAATCCTTTTTCTATCATTCAGCCGTTTTATGTACGGGTAAGCTAGTAAAGCCAGAGCTGCGATAAAAGCCAGAGGCGCAAGCCACAAAAAGATAATTCCAATTCTGTAGAAATCGGGTACGTTGTCTGCATTTAAAAGTATGATTTGATCGGGAATATTTTCTGTTTCGATTGTGACTTCGTTGCCAAGATTGGCTGATATATTCGTGATTCGCGTAATGATATCCTTGACACCTGCAAGATCCACGGATACGGTTTCTTGATTAGATGAAGTCGTATATGCTTGGATACGTTCAACTGCTGGCGTCAATAAGTTATTAAACTGTTCGGTCGCAAGTAGCCCGCTTACAAGTTTTGTGCTAAAGTCTCCAGCGATTCTCTTTGCGATTGGTCTGTTTTCAAACACCTTGTCTGTAATCTCTTGAGCCATTGCGGTTCTGCTGGACTCCGATGTGAGCGAAGTTGTCACCGTTGATGTAAATGCCTGAGTGTCAAATATCTGATTGTTTACCCAAATTGCACTATTTGCAATCAACAGGAAAAATCCTGCAAGAATGCTCAATAATATAGTCCTTCTATAACTAACCGTTGGTTTTGTATTCTGATTTTTAGCCATATTCCAATCTCTCCAAGTCTAGGCTAAGTATATTACTCATGGAGATTAAAATCAAAACTCTATCAACAGGTAGATATGGAATTAATTCTCAGGTGCGTGTTTTACACTGTCTATCATTTTATGATCCAGGCCGAAATAATGTGCAA
>CAZTWI010000052.1:0-4262 GCA_964617685.1 uncultured Candidatus Saccharibacteria bacterium
CTGGTCCCGCCGGGAGCGGCAAGACGTATGTTCTGAATCAATTTATAAAAGACGCCCGAGGGCGGGGAAAGTCAGTTGCGGTTACGGCTTCTACTGGACTTGCGGCTACACATTTGGGCGGTAACACGATCCATTCCTGGTCTGGAATAGGAATTGCCGATGAACTACACAAACGCCATGCTTCAGACCTGTCAAAATCCAGGCAAGACCAGATCGTTAACGCCGATATACTAATTATTGACGAGGTGTCGATGCTGCACGATTACCGTTTAGACATGGTAGATCAGCTAACGCGTGAAGTACGGGGAAATTCGGCGCCTTTTGGCGGCCTTCAGGTCATACTATCAGGTGATTTCTACCAATTACCGCCAGTTAACAGAGAAGATTCTCGGCAAGGCGGGTTTGTCACAAGTGCTCAGGCATGGGAAGAACTTGACCCGGTAATTTGTTATTTAGAAGAACAGCACAGACAGGAAGACGACGAGTTGCTAGAAATTCTAACGGCTCTACGTGCCAATGATTTACGTCGTAGACACGTTGAATCTTTAATGGGCAGAAAATCTGTTCGCACTCCTTTTGACGAACCCATAACGGAACTTTATACCAAAAATATGAACGTCGATACAGTGAATCAAATCAAATTGAATGCTATGGAGGGCGAAATGCATGAGTTTGAAATGACCTCGACCGGCCGCGCCGGGGCAGTGGAATCACTCAAGAAATCATGTTTGTCACCAGAAATATTACAGCTAAAAAAAGGCGCCTTCGTGATGTTTGTCAAAAATTCACTAGAAAAAAAGTACGTAAACGGAACATTAGGAACAGTTGTGGATTTTGCGGAAGAGACAGGCTATCCAATAGTCCAGCTTCGGAATGGTAAAAAAATAGAAGTTAAATCAGACACCTGGGAAATGCGTGACGGAGAGAAGAAAATCGCCAGCCTCTCGCAAATCCCGCTTCGTCTAGCGTGGGCGATAACAGTTCACAAAAGCCAAGGAATGACGCTTGATGCAGCTCACGTCGACCTAGGGAATGCTTTTGTGCCAGGGATGGGCTACGTGGCGTTATCGCGTGTTAAAAGCCTGGATACGCTTACACTGGGCGGCTTGAACCGCATGGCACTGCAGATGCATGAAGAAGCGCATTTACTTGATGAGCAGCTGAGGATTAAATCGTCAAAAGACATGAAGAAATTTGCCGATTTAGAAGAACCATATCTGAAAAAACAGGCAGAAAAGCCCAAAAGGAAAGAGAAATTGTCCGGCGGAGCAGTTAGCTGGCAGGCAAAATTGGAAAAAATGAGAAAAGACTATCCGAATGCTTATAAACCCTGGAAAGAAATCGAAGACAAAGCTTTGCTTGATGCCTGGGCCGACGGTAAATCTGTCAAAGATATGTCCAAAAAACTAGGTCGTCATGAGGGGAGTATCAGAGCCAGACTCAAAAAACATTTCGGGGACGATATATTTCAGAAGTAAAGATCTAGCACTCACCAGGTCAAAGTGCTAAAATAGATTAATGATTGATTTAATAGACAGAGTGGTCAGCTTTGTCGGCGAAATTTTTACTAAGAGAACCAAGTTTTAAGTATGAATAAACGCGATTATTACGAAGTTTTGGGTATTTCTAAAGGTGCCTCAGACGATGAGATTAAAAAAGCTTTCCGACGGAAGGCAGTTGAACTGCACCCAGACAAAGAAGGCGGAGATGAAACTAAATTCAAAGAAGTTAACGAAGCTTACGAAGTCCTAAAGGATAGTTCCAAGCGCCAACGTTATGATCAGTTTGGTCATGCCGGAGTCGGCGGTGCCTCTGGCGGGAATGGCGGCGGTAATCCATTTGCCGGCTTTAATGGCTTTGGCGGACAGGGTCAGGAAATACACTTTGATTTTGGCGATATGGGTGGCTTGGGTGATATATTCGGCAGCTTTTTTGGAGGCGGCCAGCAGCAAAGACGCGGTAAAGGTCCAGCCCGCGGTCGCGACGTCGAAATGTCGCTTGAACTAGACTTTGAAGAAGCGATTTTTGGTGTAGAAACAGAGGTAAAATTAAATATTAATGATACTTGCGAACACTGCAAGGGTAAAACGGTTGAACCAGGCTACGAGCTGAAGACCTGTAAAACCTGCAAGGGTTCTGGTCAGGAAATCCGTGTAGCTCAAACAATCTTCGGTAATATTCAGCAAGCTGTTACTTGTTCTACTTGTAAAGGTCGCGGCAAGATTCCAGAAAAGGACTGCAGCGTCTGTAAAGCTACTGGCGTCCAGCGCAAAGACAAGAACGTTAAGATCAAAATTCCTGCTGGAATCGATGACGGCACCACTATACGTTTGCGCGAATATGGCGAGGCCACAGCTAATGGCACAAAAGGTGATTTATATGTCCACGTTAGGGTAAAACCACACAAAGAATTTACACGCGAAGGCGAACTGATTTTAAGCAAAGTCCACATTGATATGGTTGATGCTGCTCTAGGAACAGATATAGAGGTCAATACAGTGGATGGTCCAGTCACTATGAAGATTCCATCTGGCACCCAGAATGGTACGGATTTTAAATTATCAGGCCACGGTGTTCCGCATATCAAAACCGGTAATAGAGGCGCTCATATTGTCACAATTAATGTCGATACGCCAACCAAACTATCAAAAGAACAGAAAGAACTCCTAGAAAACTTCAAATCAGCTGACAAAAAAGGCTGGTTTAAATAGAATATTGACAAATTGCAAATATTCATGTATAATGTGACACATGTCCGAAAAAATAAACATAAAAATCCTACCGGTCCTAGCCCCCGAGAATACCGGCGCTGAAGGCGGACGACTTGTATACAATTCTGAAAACATTAAGGCGCATAGACTCAATATAGCCCAAGAGCCTGCTGCATGGAAAAATTTTATAGACTCTGAACCAGGTACGCCGGAAGAAGATGCCGCAGCAAAAAAATTGGCTGAAATTCTTCTTGGCTCCACAGCTCTGCAGATAGAGCATGGGGTGAAGAATGAAACAGAGTTAAGCAGACAAGCATCATGGTTAACACAGCAATCTATAGAAATTTACGGCGAACAGGATCCAGAAGATACTAAACAGGTTATGGGAGCAGATCTTGCATTTTTTGAATCACACCTAGGCAATGATGTAGTAGATCAAGCTGAGCTTAGCGATTTAATAGCTTCCTACCAGGCTTTTGGCATGACTGCAGAGACTAAGCAGAACTCGGGTGAGCTGCTCACTCCTGAAGATGTCGCCTTTAAACAAGAGCTAGAGCACCGCTACGGATTTATCACTGATCATTTTGAAACAGACAAAATGTATACTACCGAAGAATTGATATCCATTGCAGATACTGTTCTAGACCAAATGCGCGCAGAAGATACTGGCTGGTTAGAATGGAAAATTGTACAAAAAGCAGACGGTTCAATGGCAGTTGATACAAAAGAAAAAGAAGTAAAGATTGGTGTAAAAAGAGCAGCGTCTCTTGGGGGTGAAGCTGCAGCCAGCCTGACTCACGAGATTATTGATCATGGGCTAAGAAGTGTTAATGGAACAAAAACCGGTGACTACGACGCCCAACATGGGATGCCCGGCTATCTTGATTTCGAAGAAGGGCTGGGCTGTTATATGGAGTACGTAATGACTGGAAAAGTGCCTGCAAAAATTGCGAACCGGCAAATTACTGCTAGCCTTGCGCTCGGGCAGTTAGGCGAGGGTTCAGCTTTAGACAGAAACCAGATATTCGAACTGCTTAAAAAACGGACTAACGTGTATCTTCAAGCAGAAGGTATTACTGACGAATCAATCATTTCTGCCAAAGTAAAGGAACTCAGAACCCTAATAGTGGACCGTTTCTTTAGAGGCGGTCGCGGTGTTGAGCCGCTTCGGTCCGTATATACGAAAGATATAGTTTACGCGAAAGGGTTTGCCTTAGCGCGCGATTACGTACGCGACAGCATAAATAGCGGTGTTAGCCCTGATAAGCTGTTTGATTTCCTCATGTCTGCAAAATTCGATGCTACGAATCCAGACAATATTCAGCGGCTGAAGAAACTTGGCATCAGTTTATAATTTTGTTTGTCCAACCGTTGGATTGTGGTATATCATAAAGCTAATGTTTGATCGTAAAGACGATAGTGAAACCTCTGAAATAAATAAGCAACAAGGCTTCATAACTATGATTGTAGTCATGGTCCTAATCATAGCTGCCGTGATTTTCCTGGCCTACAAGAACGTAGCATCCCGCTAATGCTATACTAGTCTTTATG
>CAZTWI010000052.1:4272-5023 GCA_964617685.1 uncultured Candidatus Saccharibacteria bacterium
ACGAATTGTGATATAATCGACGGGTTATGGCAAAATATAAAACAATCATAGGCCGTGCAGAAACTATCGACTTTCTAGATAGTCTTCTTGTGGACGTCCCTGCAAAAGTGGATACCGGCGCCTACTATTCTTCTATTCATGCTTCTGATGTTAAAGAAGTGACCCGCAAGGGCAAAAAAGTACTGCAGTTCAATCTGTTAGGGGGGCATCCTTCCTTTTCATACGAAAGAGTTGTTTTGGAGCCAAATTTCTATCGTCGGAGCGTTGAAAACTCCTTTGGACACAGCCAAGAACGTTATGTAGTAACTCTCAAAGTTCGGATTGCCGGCAAAGTATTTAAGAGTGAGTTTACTCTAGCTGATAGATCCGCAAAAGTATTTCCTATACTACTTGGACGGACACTACTAAATAAACGATTTATGGTGGATACTGATATTGCCCACATTGACCGCAAATTACTAAAAGTAAAGCTAACTGATTGGCTTGCTAAAGCCGACAAAGACGACAAGGCGCAATTATGAAAATAGCAATTTTATCCAACGGACCAGGGAACTATTCTACAAAACGGCTTAAAGAAGAGTTCAAACTAAAAGGCCACGAAGTAGACATTATCAAATACAAGGATTGTTTTGCTTCCATTGAATCGAGTAATCCCGAAGTTCGTTATCACGACGAAGTTTTGACTGGTTATGACGCGGTGATTCCTCGAATTGCCAGCAGCATGACGCGTTATGGTACGGCAATTGTGCGC
>CAZTWI010000053.1:0-5018 GCA_964617685.1 uncultured Candidatus Saccharibacteria bacterium
TCGTGCCTTTTTTGCCGCCAGCTGCACCGATTTTTGCGTAAAAATCAGCACCATACTTTTCTTTGTTTCGTGCTGCAGCTTTCATGCCGCCTTCTTTTGTTCCTGCCATAACATCTCCTTGGTTTGCGCGATTATTTCTAGCGGTCATATTTGTTCAATGCTCCGTTCCGTGGAACTTCTGCGTACTTTTGTAGTACGCTTCTGTTTCCGGTACTCGCCTTGGACAAATCTGCCTCGCTATAAAGAACTGCTTATCCGTTGTCCTTCCAAATAAAGGAAGAGCTACGGATAATTATTTGATAATTGTTAACTCCCACATTTGTTTTCGAGAAACAAAAAGAAAAACAGACGGTATGTTGCTCGCATCCATCCGGGTCTTTCGACCCATATATGATTTGAACTACCCTCTGTTTTCTAATCGTTCCCTGGGTATTATCCCAATGAAACTATAAGCATAATAACACGCTTTCGCTAATAAGTCAACATTTATACATAAGTGATATTCGTCACATTCTTATTGGCAAAAGTACTGGGTTGGACGGGTATACTAAATAAGATGAAATATGTTGCACTACTACGCGGAATTGGTCCGGGTAATCCAAATATGCGAAATGACCGGCTGACGGAAGTATTTGTAAATTTGGGATTTAGCAATGTTATATCGGTGATTTCTAGTGGGAATATTATCTTTGAAACAGACGAGACTGATACCAAGAAGCTTGAGAAGAAAATCGAGGATACCTTTCCCTTACAACTAGATTTCAGTAGTTCTACAATTATTCGAAGTGAGGCAGAACTACAAAGCATCGTTGATGCCGGACCGTTTGGATCAACTATGGATATTCCTGTTAGCAGGTTGAGTGTGACGTTCCTGAAGAACCGGATGAAGCCTTCGTCGATCCTTCCCCACTTTTCTGCAGATAAAACCTATCAGGTATTTAAAATAGACCATCAGACTTTGGGCAGTATTATTGACACAACTTCTACTAAAACCCCAGATGTTATGAAATGGCTGGAGAAAAACTTTAGCAAAGAGATTACGACACGAACTAACAAGACGGTGCACAGAATATTACAGCGCTTCTAGTGATATTATTTTTAATCATTAACTGCTAGTATAGTTTCGTGAGTAAGGGTAAGTTATTTCAGCGTAAAAACAAACGCCCGATACTGTTCGCTGGGGCAGCCGTAGTCTTCGGGATTGTTACACTGCAACTTTCGAGTGCCGCTACACCTTCTGCTGTTTTTGAAGCTGAGAGCGCTACTGAAACAACAAATACCACAGTTGTGAGTGATCCTACTGCTTCGAATGGACAAGCGCTGATGTTTGGAACTGAAGTCACACAGCCTACGACCACTGCTTCGTCAGTGTCTCAGTACGGTATTACATGGACATTTGATAAATCCTATCCAGTTGGTCAATTTGCTAACGGTGATTGGTGGGTAGTCGGCCCAATAGTTTTGTCATCTATATCTCCGGCTTTTGCGAATAATCAAAATGGGTGGGAAATTAACCCCTCTAGCGGAACCAATCAAGGGCTTGATAGTAGACTAGAAGGATTCCAAGCTAGTCGAGTTCCAGCTTTGCCTCAGACCATATCAGGAGTTAAATCTATACTAAAGGGTGTTTCTAAAAGTGGAACATGTGGAAATGATGGTCAGTTTCATTATCCTTGTCTGACCACCGCCGCTGTTTTAACCGTTCTGGATACTGTACCGGCAAGCAACGGACAAACTACTTTTAGACCTCCATACTTTGGAACTTCGAAGCCCTTATATACCACCACACAACTGAAAACCAATACGTTGCCATCGCTTAATCCTGTAGCTAACTCCCCTACTCTTGCAAGTGTTGCGCGTAGGTATCAGCGGGTACAACTAGAGCATAGTAATGTTTGGTACGGAAGATATATGCACGCATCAGAGAACTATGCTTATAAAGACAATCCGTCAAATGATGAAGTGTCAGAGTATGGTGCGGAAGTAGGAATTGATGCAGATATTGCTGCGCTGAGATTACTGTTGAATGATTCTTTGGCAAACAAAATGCCTGCTCTCATTAATTATGTACAGGCCGGTATTGATATCCAGGCAATGCACAAAGGTGGTGTTACTTGGTACTCAGACGGTGGTCACTTCCTTGGCCGTAAATTGCCGGCTGTTTTTGCTGCGACTTTGTTAGATGATGCTGCTATGAAAACTGAGATTTCTAGTGCAGCATATTCAAGTTATGGAGATGATGGTCACGTATACAATACGACTAACCAACAAACAATTGATGCCCTGCGTGTGCAAGGTTACGGACCAGCACTCTGGGGCAAACCGTGTGGTAGTGGCGAGTATGAAAGACAGCAACGAGAAGATGTTGGACCACGTGATTGTCGTGATCCAATTGCAATGATAGACGGTGGTGAAGCACCAGGAGACAGCTATCAACATTGTTGCACTACACAACCAATGAAAGGTGCATCGTTGGCGGCTAGATTACTGCCTGGGGCTAAAGCCGTATGGAATTATCAGCCATACCACGATTATGTAGATCGATGGGTTGGTTTTGGAGCTTGGGCAAGCCCTGATAATTGGAATACTTTGGGACGAACACCAACGCGGAGCTACACTTCTCTGCATGGAACAGCTAAAAATGGTGGATCATATGGTAGTCCGTTCGTGAACAGTATGTGGACAAGTTACAGTGGTCAAATGCAGTAGGAGTATAATTTAGAGCATGAATATGGAAGCAAAAACAATCGACAAATATATTGCTGGATATCCGGAGAGTACACAGGAAATTTTAGAAAAAATCCGGGAGACAATTCACAGTGCTGCACCTGGTGTAACAGAGAAAATTAATTACGGAATACCGACTTTTGTATTAAATAAAAAGAACTTAGTTCACTTTGGAGCCTACCCGCATCACATCGGATTCTATCCAGGACCTCCTGGTATTGCTGCAATACAGAAAGAACTAAAGGAATATGAGACCTCCAAAGGCACAGTGAAATTCCCCCTTGATAAGCCAATCCCCTACGATTTAATTCAAAGAATAACGAAATTTCGTGTCGCTCAAATTTTAAAATAAACAAAAACAACACCGACTTAGAATAGTCAATTATGCAGGGGATTTCTGAGGGCGTCTGCCTACACGCCACAAGCGCTTAGGACTCGGGTCGAATAAAGAAATGATTTAACTTTAGATCAGAAAGCTTATGGAAACAGGCTGTTTTCTAATTTTCTTTTTTCTTTAATTAGAATATATTCATGAAACATGAATATATCCTCCTTTTTTGATTATTTTGTTTTTGTGTTTGTTTGTATTTTAGTTAAATACACCCTAAATGTAACCTGCTATCTGCCTCATGTCAATTTTGTTTTTAGCTTTGCGGATTGAAACTATATGTCAAAGCTTGTTCTCTTAATTCGCTAACAAGTGCTGGCTCTTTGCTGTATGCTCTTTGGACTTTTTCTGCCAAGCGAGCAATTCTTTTCAAATTCTTTTTGTAGTCAGCAGCACTTGTTTCTGTTGTTTCCTCACTACTACAGATTCTTTCTTTGAATGTTTCGTAGCTTATTCCTTTTTGACAACCAACATTGTATTGCGGACCATCGTCACTACCATTTACTGTTACCATTCTTTTACTTTCGCCAAAAGGTCCAATTTGAGCAATAGACTTAGTGGTTGGAACGACTGCATACGGGCCGATTTGGACCTCACTAGGCAATACCACCCTAGGACCAATTATTGTGCGGTCGTGAATGCTTCTTAAATAGTGGTGTGTTCGTTCGCGTTGCATAGAGTCTATTGATGATCCAGCACAGAAAAACACCTGCGCACCTACATCTAACTCGTCTGTAAGTGTCACGCCATTTTCAAGCACAGTTTTATCGCCAATAGTTATACGTTCACCAATTTCAACACCATCATCAATTATCACGCCATCACCTATCAAGCAGTTAGATCCTATTCTTTTGACTGACCCTATGTAGGTTGGCTTTTCAACTTGAACTTCTTCATCAATCGGATGCTGTGGGGTGTAGAGTTCAATAACCCTTAATACAGGAGACACTCTGTCAGGAAAAGCTATTTGGAAGTCTTCGAAATACATTGGCATAAAGACAATAATACTCTGTCACCTCGAGAATGCAAGCATGAGCAGATTCAATTTCCAGGGGAGAATCCCCAGAGAAAAACAACACAATGTTTTTCTCTGCGGCTAAAGAGGGTGAGAAATGCCGGTGGCGTTTTGCAAGGAAACTTACTGATGAAAACTTGTTTTCTATCAAGTAATTTCGGGCTCGCGGAACGTGAGCCTGCCCCTTCTTTACACAAAAGAAAAAGCCTCCCATAAAGGAGGCTTTTTTCTATAACTCGGCACCGTGCTATTTTCCCACGTAAACGCAGTATAGTAACCGCTGCAAGGCTTAACTTCTGTGTTCGGAATGGGTACAGGTGTTTCCCTTGCGCCATGGGCACCGAAATTCAGTCACTTCGCTTTCTCAAGTTCTTACCGGAAGAGACTGGCTTGGGAAGTGACAGAATTTCGATGTCCTAGTGTATTAACACTTATAGGCACGAGTATATTGTATTTGGCTGAAAATTAACTGAGAAAAAGGTTATGCTTGTTGTTCAATGCGATATGCATCAATAACTAGCCGAAAAATATAGTGTACTTCCACGTCAGACAAACCATATGCGTTGGTCTGACATGGTCATAAAAAGCCAATGGATCTATTAGTACGCTTCAGCTACACATGTTGCCATGCTTCTACATTGCGCCTATCAACCTGATCATCTTTCAGGGATCTCATGGGGAAAGCTAATCTTGAGACTAGTTTCGCGCTTAATATGCTTTCAGCGCTTATCTATTCCGCACATAGCTACTCAGCAATGCTCTTGGTAGAACAACTGATACACCAGCGGTGCGTTCACTCCGGTCCTCTCGTACTAGGAGCAAATTCTCTCAACTTTCCTGACGTCCACAGCGGATATAAACCGAACTGTCTCACGACGTTCTGAACCC
>CAZTWI010000054.1:0-4846 GCA_964617685.1 uncultured Candidatus Saccharibacteria bacterium
TCGCCGTCGTATTGACCTTTGAATAACTTTTTTTCTTTCTGTTCAGTATCGGTTTTTGACATAAGCATATACTACATGAGATTGTCGACAGATAACAGATGTTACTCTATACTACTAAGGCGATATGGTCCGGTAGCTCAATGGATAGAGCAGTTCCGTCCTAAGGAAAAGGTTGCAGGTTCGACTCTTGCCCGGATCACCAAGTGTAGAGAGCCTTTTTGGCTCTTTTATTTTTTCTTCGGCTGCGTAAAGTGTTCGTGAGTTGCGTTGTAATCATAAAGTTCTGAATCTGAGAACCAGTGGGCAATCTCTAGTTTTGCTTCCTTGACATCAGCAGACGCATGCAGAACATTCGGAACACCAAATCCGGCTGCAGCAGAAGCTCCATAACTTACATGTGCGTAATCACCTCTTATAGTTCCTGGCACCGCCGTTTTTGGCTGAGTATCACCAACCATTTTTCGCACCAACTCTACAACTTCAACACCCTCCAAAACCATAGCAAGCACTGGACCCATCTGCATTGTTTTTAGTTGTGATTCAAATATTTCATCGCCTTTACGAGATTTTAATGTACCAATACCTTCATAATGCGCAAAATAGTGTTCATAATCCGGCTGCAGCATTTTAGCTCCGATAATTTTCAACCCAGCCCGCTCAAACCTTGTTAGAATTTCCCCTACTATTCCTCTTTGTACTGCATCTGGTTTAAAAACGATTAACGTCTGTTGCATAGTTGCCCCTGATTATTTATCTATAAGTATACCACCCTGGAAGGTAGTGAGTGAATGGTGAGTAGTGAATGGCAACTTCAAATATAGCTATTCACCACCACTCACCCGTCACTATTCACCCATCACTGAATTAATGTCGCACAATATATAAATGCTTTATAATAAGCTTATGTCAAAAACACAGAAAGTCCACAACTAAGATGTTATTCGCAAAGGCAAAAACCGACTTCCTAGAGTACTTGGAAATTGAACAAAATCGGTCGCAAAAAACTATTCAGAATTATGACCACTACCTTGTCCGTTTGATAGATTTTTCCGGCGATATCGAAGTCAAAGACATTAATCCTGAACTCATCCGTAAATGGCGGCTATGGCTTAACCGGCTTGGTACGAATACTTCTGACGAGCTGCAAAAGAATACCCAAAACTATCATTTAATTGCGCTCCGCAGTTTCCTAAAGTTCTGTGCCAAGCGCGACATCCCTGCTATGCCGGCAGATAAGATAGAACTAGCCAAATCAATTAGAAAACAAGTTACTTTTCTAAACCCTGAAGAGTTAGAACGACTATTCAATGCCCCGAAGCTAGATACAATTAACGGGCTTCGCGACCGCGCAATTCTAGAACTGCTTTTCTCCAGCGGTTTGCGTGTATCCGAACTCGTAAACTTGAATAGAGAAGACATAAACCTCAAGCGTAAAGAATTCATGGTTCGCGGAAAAGGCCAGAAAGACCGTCCGATATTTATCAGCGACACGTCTGCCTGGTGGATACTTCAATACTTAGAAAAGCGCCAGGATAATAGTCTGCCTCTGTTTATCCGCTACAGCGGCAGCAAGAAATCAACAGTCAGCGGTAATTACTACCGCCTAACGGCTAGGAGCGTACAAAGACTAGTTGCCCGTTACGCAATCCTAGCCGGAATAACCAAACATGTCAGCCCGCACACACTCCGTCACAGCTTTGCTACAGACTTACTAATGAATGGTGCGGATTTGCGCTCAGTTCAGGCCATGCTTGGCCATAGCAACATCTCTACAACCCAGATCTATACTCACGTCACCGACCCGCACTTAAAAGCCATCCACCAAAAATTCCATGGTAAAAAAACCCCTGAACAGTAACTAAAACTAAGGGCCGCAGCTATTTATTACTTCTGACGGCGGTGATATTTGAATACCTTTACAAATCCCATCCAAACCCTGTACAGCAAATTCCGGTATCGGATAGTTCGGATTTCCAAGATGAACCTTGATTCGTCTTAGTACATCGTTAGACTTACCGGTAACGTCTACCATTACTTGAGCACCAAGAAACTCTATAGCTGCTCCAGAAGGCGTGGATTCACCTTCTATTCGCACATCGGCATCGTTATAAATACTCTTTATACGCGCAAAATACCTATCGCTACCGGTATTTACTATATTCATTCCGGTTATTTCATACTCGCATGCAAATCCGTTTAAGTTTCTGCAATTTACTTCAATAACCTTACCTTTATCTGCAGTACTAACGTGTTGAGAATATGGACTGCTAGAAGCCCCGCACGGTCCTTTCGGGTACAAGAAAAAGTGAGTTGTATCGGTCTCTGTCAATGCGTTTAGGTTTACTGTGCTGGCTTTCGGCAATCTAACCAGATCAACCCTCAAAATTGGCACGCCAAGAGGAGTCATGTTTTGAGGTAGTATGTTAGGATCCGAACAAGTCGTTGGGAGTCTAAGATCGGTGTTTCCTTTAGCTCCTGACCATAGAAGTTTTAATGATTGTACTTTAGTGCTTGGATCGCTTGATTTAGGTTCAATTCTGATGACTTTAGATTGCTGAGTTGTAATGCCTCCGTTGCTGAAGTCCAAATATGCTGGTGTTTGATCAAATAAAACGCATGTATATGCTGTTTCGTTGCTAGAGCTAGGATCGACTATACCCCCAGCACCCTCTACAGGCCAATCGGTAACATCGCACGTTGTTTTTTCTTCATCCACTAGCGTACCTTTTTGCAATTTATCATAGACATCGTTGATTGCCGTTTCTGCCGCATACAAGGCTTGGCTGCTTAGCTGCCTATCCAGAGATTGTCTTTGTTCCCTATTCATTAACTGGCTAAATCCAATAACAATTAATGTGATTATTATCATGATAATAGTTGTAGTTATAATTGATACAAACCCTTGTTGTTTATTCATAAGTACTATTGTATCCTTTTGCTTACATTTGAAGAAATTTCAGATGTCGCACAAAACTCAGAAGAAATCATACTGCCTTTACAGCTTACCCTGCCGTCTCCTGTAGGTATTCCGGAATCGTCAACATGGTGTGTATATAAGAGTAAATCAGCATCGCCGTTAGCTATAGATAAACTCACTATCCATAGCCCATTGTTTTTCTGTGCTATAGATAAATTCGTAATACGCATATTTCTATCCAATAATTCTCTGCCGTTGGTTCCACGATATACTGTAGTATCTGAAGGATCGGATTGAGTTAACGCTGCAGGCCCCATACTGACTGCGTTGGCGCAACCTGCAAGTGGTTCGTCAACCCAAAATACATGAGAGCCACTAGCTAAAACTGTTTTGTTGAGCGCAAAAGAATATCTTTTTGGACCAACACAAAAATAAAACGTATCGGCGGCGGTAGCACCCGAATCGGATAAGCTTACATCAGAACCTCCACCTATCTGACTAGCAAATATTATGCTATAGATATTATATTTGGTGTCCGGACCAGGCACACCATCATTATCAGGATAATTAGGAACTTTCACACCTTGGCTTGTAAATTGTAAAGATTGAGAAATCTCCTCTACAACACTGCGCGCTACTTCCTGTGTACGAGCATACGTTATGCCTTTATAGTATTTCTTGCCAACTTCTATAATAGCTGCAGATGCCATAAGTAATACAAGCGTAAAGACAACTGTAGCAATCATAAGCTCTACGATAGTGAAGCCTTTCTTATTCTGATGAGTATTGATACGTGTATTATTCATCGAGACTAAACACACCCTCAAATTTATAAGTTCTGTACTCTTGATTTACTTCGTTTATGATATTCCCTGATATACTTTGCCACCTTACTCGTACAGAGAATATTTTTCCGTCTGTAGGAGTTCCATCTGCTCTAAGTAGAGCTGTTTGTTCCACAGATACTTTATATCTGTTATCTGTACCAAGCCCGCATGCAGACGGATAAACAATAGGATCAGTAACGCCTTGTGTAGGTTGGACTGTAACACCTATACCAAATTCTACACGCGCTAAATTAGCACCATTCGGGTTAATACAAAATAATCTAGGTGTAGGCATATCTAATAAACTGTCATCTTTACTACTACTCGCTATTCTAAGCAGCTCTATTTGTGATTCTGCTATTTCAAGCGCCTCTGTGCGCTCTTGAGCATTTAACCCAGTTACGTAGCTTCTATTAGAAATACCAAAAGCAACTCCTAGAACCATCCCAAGTACCGCCATTGCTATCAACACCTCTACGATTGTGTCGCCGCGTTGTTTATTTTTTTTAATAATTTCCATTATTATGGCCCGCATTCTACATCACTATAGTTATCAAAATCTATAACCGACCCAGTGAGTTTACCCCCCAAGGTTATAGTTGCCTTACGTTTATCATCAGCATCGGTAACACAGATGATAACTTGAGGCGCGCTTACATCCCAATTATGACCACTAGTATTTAGAAAATCCAGTCTACTAATTAAATCAGCCTCTAAGGTATCTTTTGCTACATCAGGCACTAAAGCTACTTGTACGGCTTCACTTGTCTCGCTATTTAGCAACTGTAATCCTCTGTTGAATGATGAAAACAGGGCTATAGCGCTACTTTCTGATGCTGGATCATTTACATACATAACTCTTTTAACTCTTAATCCCCATTTTAGCTCTGTTCTCGACGGATCAGGGGCAGCTGTCGGAACCGCCGTGGTAACCGTTGTAGGATTGGCACCGTTTTCATCTTGACGCAAACCTACGACATTATATACATGGATATATTGGTCGTTAACCGTACCAGGATCATTATCTTGCAGTGAAAAATGTATTATCTTACCAATTGATACACATTCGTCATTGCTGCCTAAATCAGCTGCTGTTCCTGCT
>CAZTWI010000055.1:0-4845 GCA_964617685.1 uncultured Candidatus Saccharibacteria bacterium
GTCATCGTCACAAGTCACTGCAGAGTTGATCGCATCAAAAGGCAGATTAACACGTATTTTGTTGTTGGTGCCGATACCTTCAACAAATAATATATACCTATGATCCTTGTTCAAGACTCCAACGTTAATATTCCAGGTGTAGTTATTATTATAAGGCGGATAATTACCGCCAGCTGTAGTATAAAAATTAACCCCAAAAACACTGCTATTAAAACCCGATATAGCACCAGCGCCGCTTAAAGCTGGCGTGCCCCTATATTCTCCGGTTGCTTTGTCGAATGCCACAAGCCCGACTGTTATGTTATTTGTCTGAGAATATCCGTTATCTAAGTCATAGAGCTGTACAGCACTTGAACCTGTAAGATTCGCATTACAGGGAGGAGCAAAAGGAAGTTCAAGACGCCATAGCTGGCCGGAGACGCCGGTTCCGTTATAATAGCCAGTACCGCCAGCTCCGCCGGCAAACGTGCCCAGCAACGAGTTTGATGCTGTTGACATATTGAAATTAACATTAGAATAATAACCCAGACCGACTGTTGTTGCGGTAGAGACCACAACGCAAAAAACGTTAAGTGTTACACTTGCCCCATTGATAGTTGTGGTAATCGGCGGCCCGGAGGAGCGATTAGAGGTGCTTATAGAATGAGAGGTGAAGCCGGCAGGGTTGACATATGATGCAATAGCTGGCCCACAGGTATTCCCGTTTTTCATTAATATATCAATTGAAACCAGTCTCCCAGAGCCACCGCTGACAGAAGCACTGGCGCTGACTGTTGAAGCAGTTGAGGGCACATATATATATTGCGTGGATGAAGGAGAGGAAAAGGACCCCGCCGCTGCCGCGTCAGCTGATACTACTACACCAGTTAGAGTATTAGTAACATTAGCACTAGCCGAGCCGCCTAATACCAAAATTGCGACAATAACCGCAAAGACCGACAAAACAACAAGCTTGTTGACTCTCAATACCTTACTCGTCACGCTCGGACTCGTCATTCTTAGGCGTATCAAATTCACGCAGTTTTTGATCGCCTAGTAGTTCACTGTATTTGTCTTCTGTGCCCTTGTCGTCTGTACGTCTTGCAAGTATCACGATGTCATAGAGGTATCTGTCTCTATATTGATCATAGTCTGCTATCAAATCATAAGCGGCCAGCTTATAATCCAAAGCCTGGCCATAGCGCTGTACTGAAATCTTCAATGCGGCTGCTTTGTCCAGCTCCATCAATTTCTCTAATTTTGACTTGTCCGAGTTAACTATTTGTTCAACACCATCTACTATGTAGTCAGTTATAGGTGCGGTTAATTCCTGGCTAACAACATCGGATTCAGAATCTTTGTTGCGGCTATTTAGGTAATAAGCAACAGCCCCAGCCGCAATCAACAGACCAGCCAAAATGCTCGCCATTACCAAAAGCCGTTTTTTATTAAGCATAACTATAATTATATAGTAACAATTTTAGAGATAAATACCAGTAAAATAAAGACGGGTCAGAATGCGGTGTCTTTAAGCGCCTGCCACTGGTCTGGTGTCGCCAAAAGTTTGCGGGGGTTTAGGTGTTTGACCTTGTCTGCTGCTGCGTCTGCGGGCCAGAGCCGTAATTAATCCGCCAGCTCCCAACAAACCTAGCAATCCTATACCTGTCGGTAGTAGTACGTTGCTGCTTTTATTGTTCGGAGATGAATCGCTGCCGTCAACTGGCACTAATGCTTCCGGCTGAGTATTGGCAAGCTCTTCCCCTTCAAGCTGCGGTTCGGTGTCGGACGTATCAGATACCAACTCTTGGTCTATGGTTATTGTCTGCTCTGTCGCAAGCGGTACTTCTGTAGTGGTCGTGGTGGTTGTCGTGGTCGTAGTCGTAGTAGTGGTAGTCGGCGTCATCACCTCTACGCCAAAGCCGGCGTAGTCATTTATTTTGCTTTCCCAGTCATTAGGATGGACACTATAGGCAATGATTCTGTTGCGGACAGATTCTTCCGTATCGGAGTCTACATCTATGTGGTTCTGCCGGGCCAACTCTAAGCCTTCGTCACCTAATCCTGGACTTAAGTCGTTTTCGTCATTAAAGTAGCCGCCACCAGTGTTTGGTATGCCGTCGCCATCAGCATCAATATCGCATGCGTCGCCTTCTCCGTCGCCGTCAAAGTCAGCTTGGTCGGAATTACTTACATCAACACAGTTGTCGTTGCCGTTGTTTATACCGTCACCATCTTTGTCTCTTTGTGCGTATGGGATGGTTGGTGTCGGACGGTCACTGCCGCTGCTGGCATTGCCGCCGCCATCACTGTTACCGCCGCCTCCACCAGTACCGGGACCTTGCGGGGTGGTAGGCGCAGGAGTCGTAGGCGCAGGAGTCGTAGGCGGGTCCCAATCGTGCCAGCGCAAACAGTATCTTGTACCATCCGCGTTATCAACCCAAGTGAGACACTCTCTCTCAGCGTAAGCTTCCGATGAATCATCGGCCATTTCACTGCCCACGCCAGCCAGCACGCCGGCTACGCCGGCTAAAAGTCCCATCGCTAGGCCCCTGCCTAGTCTGGAGTTCCTCTTTTCTATTTCTATAACCGTCTCTATAGTTTGTCCTAGTTCCATAGCCAAGCGCATACCAGGGTCTATAGTCTCAGCTTGAGTAAGTTGTTCTGGATTTGACATAGTGTTGTAGATAAAAGCCTTTCGCTTAAGCTTAATAGGGCCACTTTTAAAATGTTAATCAGTCAATGATTACACTCATACTACAATATTTCTTCCACAACCACAAACATCTCTTCTAGTCTGTTATAAACCCCCTGAGCCTGTCTATAAACTCATCGTTTATAACAGAATGCAGCGGGCTTGGCAGGCTGTCTAAAGAAAACCAGCCAGAGTCGTCAAACATTTCTTTTTCCTTTATACAGACTTTTGCCGTCTCGTTATCTGGCAATACCACAATGTGATCGTGACAAACCCAGTGAGTCTTGTCGCCAAACTGATCAGTTCGAAAAGCTTCCCTAACACCGATAGGGTATAGAGGTTCTTTGGTTTCTACACCAAATTCTTCTTCCATTTCCCTTCTAGCATTATCTTCAATCTTCTGTCCCCATTTCAGACCGCCGCCGCAAACATCCCATCTTCCATGTTCATCTCTAGCATTCTTGGATCTTTGGGCAAGAAACAGCTGACCCTTTTCGTTAAATATAGCCACGGCCGTGCTCACTCCGACAAAACTTTTGCCTTTATGAGCCCGCAAAGTTTCCGCGTCTAACTTCTCCATAAGACTACTAGTCTGTCCTTGCATCCTGTCCGAGGAGCTGCTGTCTAAGGGCGGCGAAGCGCTCTTGTTGCTCTGAAGCAATTTGCTCTGGAGTTTTTTCAGGCTTTGCTGGAGCAGAAGAAGAGTTATCATTATTCTGCTTCTCGGCTCTTCCGCCAATGATATTTACCACTGGGATAACAATTGGGCTGCGCTGAGTCTGCTCGTACAAGAAATGGGTCACATAATCTTTCAATTCTGCTTTAAACCTATCCAGATCCACTCGCTTATAGCGCTGCATAACAGCTCTGCGCAGTTCGGTTCTAAACAAATTCATCAGTTCTTCTGAATCACGCATATAGATGAATCCACGGCTAATAATATCCGGGCTGGTTAGCAGTTGGCCGGATTTCTTATCTATTGTTAAGATAACCGTCACCAAACCTTCCTCTGCCAATATCAAGCGGTCTTTGACCACCACGTTATTCACAATTGCACCGGTCTGATCAACTAGAACAGTTCCGGTTGGCACCTCGCCAATAACTTCCATTTTCTCAGGCCCCAGTACAAGCACCTGGCCGTTCTCGGCATTAATTGTGTCTTTGCGCGGAATTCCCTCTTCAATTGCAATATCAATATGTCGCTTCTTGCCGGTAAAACTACCATATATTGGTATGAAGTACTTAGGCTTTAGCATATTAATCATGTCTTTGTATTCATCGACACTAGCATGGCCGGAAACGTGCAGCGGGCCGACTTTGTCTAGTTCTCTGGTAGTATGACGAAAAACGTGGACACCCATGCGGAAAAGGTTATCTACCATTCCAGAAATCAAAGCATCGTTACCTGATTCTGGAATCGGCGTACTTGAAAGCACCACTGTATCCTGCTCTTTTAGCTTTACATGCTTGTGCTGACCGGCTGCCATACGCTGCAATGCAGAGTTTGGCTCGCCCTGAGAACCAGTACACATAACCACGATTTCCCGGTCATTAACATTTGCCACGCTGTTAATCGGCACAAAAGTTCCCTTTGGAATCTTCATGAATCCATTACGGACCGCCATCTCTAGCGTGCTCATCATGCTGCGGCCGTCTAGTGCAATTTTACGATTGTGCTTAACAGCCGCGTTAACAATCATCTGCACGCGGTTAACGTTTGTAGAGAACAATGCGACAAACACGCGTCCTGGAGCCTGCTCCATAATATCGACGAAACTTTGTTCTATTGTTGATTCGCTTGGAGTTCGGCCTGGCCGCTCAGTAGTTGTTGACTCACTGAGAAGTGCTAACAATCCTTCATTACCAATCTCAATCAAACGTTCTGTGTCAGTTTTTTCATGATCTAGCGGGTTAGGATCAAGTCTGAAGTCGCCAGTGTTTAGGATACGTCCAACTGGAGTATCTACAACCACACAGGTTGAACCTGGAATTGAGTGGGTAATTCCTACAAGTTCTACAAAAAACACTCCTAATTTGAGCTTCTCGTGTGTGTGCTCATTCATAATGACTGTTTCTAATTTATAGCCTTCAGGCATTGGCAGACCAAAGTTGTTAAAGATTTCCTCAACTCTACCGATAGTGAACCTGCTTCCGTAAATCGGCGCCGGAATCTT
>CAZTWI010000056.1:0-2614 GCA_964617685.1 uncultured Candidatus Saccharibacteria bacterium
AGCCGCTAGCAACGATGCCGCACCAAGCGTAACAAAGAGACGTAAAACTGTTGACGGTATGTCTACTTACTTATATTATATTAATTATTATATAATTTATACATAATATTAAACTTTTTTCGTAATTTAATAGGAGCACTTGAATCTGCTGACGAAGGGATTGGAAGCATGTCCCCTGAACATAGTGTAACCAGTGATGAAGCAAAAATGGAGATAATTGACTTGAGACGAGAGACAATGGAATTGAGACTTGCGTTAGAAAGAGAGAGACGCCATCGAATTGGGCTGGAAGAACATATTGCAATTTTGCAACAGCAACAAACAATGTATCCTAGGAAAATTGAAGTGGACAGGTATGTTGTTGTTTCTATTATTATTAGTATTATTTGGTGTTTTGGATTCGTAGTTATCTTAGAAAGGTTGAATGAATATGTAATTATAAGAAAAATTATAACGAATATGTAATTTTTAAAATAAGAATGCCATCTGAGGATGTTGATGGGTTTCAAACTGGCTCTGGAAGCATTATTGCACAAGATTTGCCAAGGTAATATTCATTATCTGCTTATGATTTGACTCTACCCATCCGTCTGACAAAACGATTTTTCAGCTTACTATTGCTGTTGCAATTGTCTTTGCTTTGTCGATCCTGCTCAGTATTATTCTGGCCTGAAATTGTATAAAGAAACTCTTTGGAGGGGAAAGTTCCTAATCGTATGCCCTTAATTGATAGAAGGACAAAGTTAAAAGCCCGTAGAATTATCAGACGTCAGAAACGTACACTTGATGAAGTTGGCGAAAAAGCGGACCAAGACATAAACAGATTGTTCTTTAGACGTTTTGGACGTCTGGAGGCTGTTCGAAGATTTGTGCTAGTGTGGACCGTGTTAGTACTATTGCTGGGGCTTGGTGCTTTGTGGCAGGTAAGAAGCATGGATAAATTTTACTTAGCTACTGTGCCGGTAGAAGGCGGGGTCTATAGGGAGGGCATTATAGGTAGTTTTACTAATGCTAACCCGCTGTTTGCAACGACTTCAGTGGACTCTGCTGTTTCGCGTTTGATTTTTTCTGGTCTTTTCAAAGTATCATCCAGCGGTAAGATAATCGGTGATCTTGCCTCAAATGTTCAGGTTGATGACAAAGGCACCGTATACACCGTTACGCTGAGGGATGATATTTATTGGCATGACGGTCATAAATTCGACTCGGAAGACGTAGTGTTTACCTATCACGCAATTCAAAACCCAGATGTAAAATCGCCGCATCGATCCAGCTGGACAGGAGTTAAAGTAACGAGTCCTGATCTTAGTACAGTTGTATTTACTCTTCCAAACGCTCTTAGTTCTTTTCAGTACTCATTGATTAACGGTATTGTTCCAGCTCATATCCTGAAGCAGTTAGATGCGGAAGATTTGCGCAGCAGCCTGTTTAATAGCGCTCAAGCTATCGGTACAGGTGTGTTTAAACTGAAAACGATTGAAGCTAGCGGCGGATCTGTAGAAAACAGACAGGAGCGTATAGCAATGGTTAGAAATGACAGCTACTACGGACAGCGGCCAGGCTTGGATTCGGTAGTTATTAGGTCATACCGTAATGAGGAAAAATTATTAAAAGATTTCGAAGAGCAGGTTATTCAATCAATGGTTGGACTTACCTCTGTGCCGGATTATATAACTGAACAGTCGGACGTCGAATTACAACAGGCTTCTCTGACAAGTACAGTGACAGTTTTTTTCAGAAATTCATCAGAAATACTAAATGATAAAAAAGTACGTCAAGCCTTGGTCCAAGCAACCAACGTCGAAGAGATAAGAAAAGGCATAGCGTCTGATGTACTCCCAGCCGACAGTCCGTTTCTAAAGAGTCAATTTGCTTATAATCCGGAGATTACACAGCTTCCGTATGATGTCGAACAATCCAAAAGTCTTTTGGATGAAGCTGGCTGGGTTGCCAATGCGGACGGGATGAGAGCAAAAGATGGAATTCCTCTAACACTCAGACTCGTGTCTCAGAGTTTGTCTGAATATGCTGCTATTACCCAAAAACTACAGCAAGAATGGGCCTCTGTAGGAGTTAAGGTTGATGCAATACTGCAGCCTGAAGAAGATATCCAAGGCGGTACTCTTGCAAGGCACGATTATGATGTTTTGCTGTACGGTATTTCAATAGGTTATGACCCGGACGTTTTTGCTTATTGGCATAGTTCGCAAATAAATCCGAATTCTTCCGGGCTTAACCTGTCAGAATATAATAATGCAACGGCTGATGAGGCTCTGGAGGCGGGCAGAACAAGACTGGACGAGCAATTGCGGAAAATAAAATACGAACCTTTTTTGAAAGTCTGGAGAGATGATGCGCCGGCTGTTGCACTGTACCAGGCTAAGTTTTTTATGGTCACCAGGGGTACTTTTGAAGGATTTGAAGGGGGTCTGCTAAACACAGCTACTGATAGGTATTGGTCGATTGCCAACTGGAAAGTCCGCAATGCCCAAGTCATTAAGCCTTAAGTCATGCAAATTTTAAACGGGTTACTGCACATGAGACAGTTCTTATGCTATGATGGAAACAATCTAAACAAAGGTCTAAATTAGCGTGAATAAAGTTGCGCATTATC
>CAZTWI010000056.1:2624-4727 GCA_964617685.1 uncultured Candidatus Saccharibacteria bacterium
ATTTGGTGGGTGAGGTTCTAACGAGTCCCGATGTGTTGCGATACTTCTCTACAGATGAAAGTATATTTGAATTACAGCCGATGTTGATCGTCCATCCCCGGAACGAAAATGACATTCGAAAAACTGCAAGATTCAGCTGGCAGCTTAGTGAAAGAGGCAGGAATGTGCCAATAACTATTAAGGGCAAAGGAACCGACCAAACAGGTGCTTCGCTGGGTTCTGGAATCATCTTGTCTACCCCGGCGCATATGAATAAGATTATTGAACTGGATCCAAAGTCCGGCATTATTAGCGCGGAAGCGGGAACGATAGTCGGCAAGCTTCAGCAAACGCTTTATACGCATGGCCGCTTTTTGCCAAGTATATCTAACTCTGCAGACTACAGCACTATCGGCGGGGCAATTGCTAATAATGATTCAGGAAGCACGGCCTATAAATATGGGCCGATCAGGGAATTCGTTAGAGGGTTAAGAGTTATTTTGTCTAACGGAGAGCTAATCCGTACCGAACGTTTAAGTAAAAGAGAGCTTAACAAAAAACTTGGTTTGGCTTCCTTTGAAGGAGAAATATACAGATCACTAGACAAGTTAATTGAAGAATCATCCGGGGTAATATCTGCTCTGGGCGAGCTTAATGAACGCAATAACGCCGGCTATGCGATAAGCGAGGTCAAACTAAAAGACGGTTCGTTTGACTTGACACCGTTATTCGTAGGCAGTCAAGGAACACTAGGTCTTGTCAGCGAAGTAATACTGGATACCGAAGCTCATAGTGCTCAGAGTGATTTAATTGTTGGAATGTTTGAGGACCGTGCAAAAGCATGGCAGGCAGTAGCTAAAATTAATGCACTCAAAGACAGCCCGCTAACACTTGATTTTATAGATAAGAGTTTAGTCGAATTTGTTCACAGGAATAACACTAATTTATTAAAGAACACGCTAGGCAAAACCTCTCCGAATACGATCCTGTTCATGGAAATTGAAAGAATTACGTCTAGGAATTCAAAAAAGATAACGAAGAAAATAAGAAAAATCCTATCAGAATACGGTGCCGAAATAGAAGAACCAACGCAAGAGGAAAAACCAGCATGGATGGCTCTGAAGGATAGTGCGTCATACTTCTTAAGCTATGCTGACAGTAGCTTGCGCGCGGTTCCAGTTGTTGACGATGCGGTCATACCTATAGAGAAGTGTGCGGATTTCATAAGTCAGGTAGAGGGTATGTTTGCTAATTTTGGGCAAAAGACCTATGCATTCTGGGGTCAGGCTGGGAACGGTGTTATACATTCAGCACCGTTGTTTGATATAGCTCAGATTGGCGATAAGCAAAAAATGTTTAAGCTTATAGACGAGTATTACAGTTTGGTAGTTCAAATGGGCGGCTCAATTGCCGGAGAATTTGCCGAAGGAAGGTTGCGTGGCGGCCAAGCGGCCAAAATGTTCACTCCTGAAATGCTGGGAATAATGAACCAGATAAAATTAATATTTGATCCGTATCTGATAATGAATCCTGGAGTAAAGATCAATGTTGATAATGAATCTCTAAAATCAATGATCAGAAAAAACTACACTCTCGACCACCAATACAGCCACCTGCCAAGGGGCTAGAGTTGCAATTCTAACAGGGATAGTAGTATCATTCTTTAGACCTATTTTTCATGCGCGAGTGGTGGAATGGTAGACACGCTTGTCTGAGGTGAAAAATGCCAGTGGCATTTTGCAAGGAAATCTTCACTTGAAAACTTGTTTTCAAAGCAGAAGTTTCGGGGTCGCGGGACGCGACCAAGTGCCGCAAGGGAAATATTAACAAATTATTATGCGCGAGTGGTGGAATGGTAGACACGCTTGTCTGAGGGGCAAGTGCCGCAAGGTGTGGAGGTTCAAGTCCTCTCTCGCGCACCAGACTAGATTTATACTAAAATTTTTAGTATGATTATCTAGATAAATATTTGGGTGATTAGCTTAGTTGGAGAGCCGTCAGCGAAATTAAAATCGCAAATGCTCTAGCCAACAATCTATAATAGGGTAAGAGTTTAATTATATCCTCAAGTTTTTATCGTATGGGTGATTAGCTCAGTTGGCTAGCGCATCGCATTTACACTGC
>CAZTWI010000057.1:0-4698 GCA_964617685.1 uncultured Candidatus Saccharibacteria bacterium
TGAAGCTTCAAAAAGTCCGCTCAGCTCTTAAGTCGCTTCGTTTTTGGCGCTAAAGTAGATCAAAAACTACTCAAATCAGAAACGAATGGTATGTATTCTAAACCTCGCTTATGGTATCGAAGCCCTTAAAACTACCCGTTATTGCTAGTCCTACTATTTTCCCTGTACAAATTCCCTTTTGGCGTATTTTTTTTGCTGTTTCGTTCAGTGTGGCGCCTGAACCCACAGCATCATCTATAAGAAGGATGTTCTTGTACTTTCCTGTCTGGTCTATTGTAATGGTTTCTCTGGCATTGATAACCCTGTCAGCAAGTTTCGATAGTGTTTTCTGAGGTACAACAACAGGGGTTTTGATTTTTGTTATAGGGATGATTCTGGAATTTAAATCTAGTTTTTTTTGAATTTGCTTCATTAGCTGTAGTTCGCGTTTAACAGTTGGTGGAATAAAGCCGATTCCATCGATTTCGTATTCTGCTATCAATTTTTCTACTGAGGGCTTAATTTTATCAGCAATAGTATTCATAAGTCGTCTGTTTTGGCTCTGTTTTGCAAACAAAAGTTGTTGTCCTAATTTTGTTTTGCCAAATATTTCTATACTGTAAAAATCCACATAAAAAAGGTTGTCGAGTTCTGCATCTTTAAACGTATTATTAATTTTTGACAGTCCATCGATTAATCCATTAGTTTTATATTTGTCATAATGGATTCTTGTCTTTTTGTATTGATCTGCTGTCTTAGCAACATCAAGCTTTCGTTCAATACACCAATAAACAAAACCGTCATAACCTATTTTCTCAATACCTGTTGGTGTGACATACAGAAAATCTGATTCTATAAGTTCTTTAGCTACGGGGTCTATATTCGAAGGTGAAACAAGATTATATTTGTCATTATTTTCTGATATAAAATAGTAAACTCTGGGTGGTTTTCCAGACTTTGCAACGATTCTATTTTCCAGAAGCGTTTTTAATTGCTTCCTGACAGCTCTATCTGTAATTTCTAGATAATCCACAAGTTCGCTGCCAGTCACTTTGCCATTTTTCTTAAGATAACTGATAATTTTTTCTGATGTTTTCATAGGCACAGTATAACACAATAAGTTCCTAGTTCCTAGTGTACTAGGAACTTTTATGTTTTTTGGCTTTTTGAAGCTTGGCCATAGCGCCTAAAATTGCACCTGTTAAGAGCCACCATTGCAGAGCTATGGCTTCGTTGGACCAGAGATGAATGAGGAGAGAGTAGAAAAGGTAGGCGACTAAAGAGGAGAGAAGCACCGTAGCAATAGGGATTTTTCTTATTTTTAATAATTGATAGCCAATGATCGACAGTACTGAGACAAACAAGGCTATTCCAAGCCAGCCGACCTCGTAAGCAATCTGTAGATAATAGTTCTCCGTTAACACTCCGCCCTTTGGATTACTTATAGAGACTAAGCCAGCCGACCCAGGACCTGACCCTTCTGGTGTCTCGACAATTTCATTAATTGCATCTTGCTGCAAAGTAATACGTTTTTCATTAGGATCTTCTTGGTCGGTAGAAACAGCCGCATGGATAATATAATCCTGAACGAATGCGGAATTTCGAACTTGAAACAAGAATAATGAAACAAGAATAATGAAAGCTAGTAAAAATATATAATATTTTTTGATGTAGACTAGCACTCTCTCCCCTATCACTATACAAAGTATAGTGATTATGCTTAAGACGAATCCAAGCAGCGCGCCTCTTGAAAACGTTAGAAATAATGCAACCAGCATAACGCCTAGCATTACAGCCAGACTCCCCTTCCGAAATTCTCGGGCAAAGAGTTTTTTATTTGCAGTACTGCTAAACAAAGCGTAGCCAACAGCCAAAATAGGCAGTATTAGGTACGCTCCCAAAGAATTCGGATCCTTCAGCGTACTCATTATCCTTGGCAGTTCTGGACGGTCATCAATGAAGAAAAGCGGTTTTACGCCGCGTTCTAAACTATAGCCAACATGAGTTAGTAAGTCTGAAGGAAGAAAATATTGAAACACTCCAAACAGCGCAACTGCCGTACCAACCAAAACTGCCGCCGTCAGTAAATACTTGAGATATTTTTGTCCGTTTTTTGCAGATCCAACCAAATATCCTAGAAGTAAATAACCAAGAAGCCGGGTATTATACACGCTGCCCACAATCGCCGAATATGTATCGTCGTTTTGATCAAACGCGACAAAAAGAGCGTGCAAAAGTGTGTACAGTCCGCCCAAAATTATCAGCCAGCGAAAAGTTTTGTCCCGAAACAATCCCCGTTGGTAACTCAAATACAGCATGAAAGGAACCAGAACCACTATTAAAATATCTTTTGCCGCCTTCCAAATCTCTAAACCACCTGTCAGTAGACTCGCCGACTGAGCAATAAAAACATGTAGCGGCATATAAACTATAAGTAAGCACGAAATAATAAATAATATTTTCGAAATATATTCGTACTTAGACCAATTTAATAATTTTTTCTCATTCATTTTCTGAGGCAAATGAAATTTTAAAATTCCGAAAAAAGTAAACTGCCAGAATAACTGAGATAATCATTATCCCAAGAGCAAGTGGAACAAAATTCGTTGATGATTTGGGCTGATTAACACTTTGCGTTGAAGCACCAAGCGTAGAAGGGCTTGGACCAACAACCTTCAGAGTTCCTGATGCAGGAAGAGTATTTACGCTTTGATTAAGGCTTCCCGATTGAATATTTGAACTATCCAATGTACTTTGAATACCCGGCGTCTGGCTGCTGTTTTTGTATGTCTGAGGAGACAAGTCGTTAGCGGTGACGCCACCTTGAAAACCATTCATCCCGTTACAAATCCTCCGTGTTCAAAATATACTGTGAATGTACAGTTAGCAGACTGATAAAAAACGGCACTATAAACAAAATTATAAGAGTTGTAACGAGATTCATATACTCTATTGTCACATACCCATATAGTTACATCAAAGAAATTAGAAGGTATAATGACTACAGCATGGCAAATGAGAATAAAAAACACATAGTAATTGACGCGCGAATCCGCAGAGCCAGCACTGGCCGGCCAGTAGCGCGACTATTGGAACACTTGCAGGAAATCGATAACGAACACCGCTATACAATTATCTTAGAGAAGGGTGACGACTGGAAACCAAAGAGTAAGAATTTTACTACTGTCCCCACCCGCTTCAGTATTTTTAGCTTTAATCCGATCAACCAAATACTTTTTTCTTGGCAGTTATATAAATTAAAGGCAGATTTAGTGCACTTTACTCTTACGCCGCAACAACCACTGTTTTACCTTGGTAAGCAAACTACATTTACGCATGACTTAACTATGCTCAAATTCACTCGTGCCGGGCGTTTACCTGGATGGCTGCACGCTCTACGTATGAAAGGTTACCGATTTTTACTGTGGTCAGCACATCGGCATGCAAAACACATTATGGTTCCTACTCAGTACGTAGCTGATGCGGTAAACAAGTACCATTTATTTACAAATCGTAAAACCAGCGTAACCCTGGAAGCTAGCGAGCCAGTTTTACCTGGAAAAGCCAAAGAACCAGAAGACGCACCTGACAAATTCATCATGTACACAGGAAGCGCCTTCCCGCACAAGAATTTAGAGCGGCTTATAAGTGCTTTTGCTATTCTGGAAGAGCACCATCCTGATCTAAAGTTAGTTTTAGTCGGTAAGCGCGAATACCATTCAAAACAGCTACAGAAATGGGCAAAGAAACAGCCAGGTTATGAGGATATAATTTTCACCGGGTTTATTCCTGATGAGGAACTCAAATGGTACTACCAGAATGCCCTAGCCTATGTCTTTCCTAGTATGAGCGAAGGTTTTGGCCTGCCGGGCTTAGAAGCCATGGTACATGGCTGTCCGGTTGTAAGCAGCAATGCAACCTGCCTGCCAGAAGTTAACGGTGATGCAGCTGTGTATTTTAATCCGTTAGATATTCAAGACATGGCCACAAAAATTGATGAGGTTATTTCTAGTGAACCCTTACGCAAAAAACTAATAGCTAAAGGCTACGAAAACGCCAAACGCTTCTCTTGGAAGCGTATGACCACCGAAACCCTCCAAATCTTCAACAACGCCCTCGGTTAATAGTGCAAACTAGTCTAAACGTCTATAGTTTAGCGTCAATTGAGTTCGGAAAGTTTTTCAGCAAAGTCTGGTCAGCGGTAACTAATATCATATTTTCCGCCGTTGCCTGAGCGCACAGCATTAAATCAAACGGGTCAGTATGCTCGATTTTTGTTAGGCTGGACGCTAATATATGTTCCTTGGTTATTGTCAGTTCGGACACCCCAAGATCAGTCATCGCATTTTGTAACTCGACTGCCGAATATGCAAACCTGCTTTTAGAATATTTGAGCTCAAGCTCCCAGAGAGTAGCCAAAGAAATAAACACTTTAGAATCTCCATTAATTAGAAGCGACTTTGTAGTGTCTCCAACTAGATTGGGCTTAGCAAAAAGCCATACAAAAATATGTGAATCTAACAGATATCTCATTCAGGAAATGGTTTATTAATGCTGTCTTCGAACATTTTCACAATTTCCGGGTCAGATTCAACCAAGCCCTCATAGTCCATTTTTATACCTTTGTGTTCCCAAACGCCGATGTTAAGCTTATTTTTCTTTTTATAGGGCACAAGCATAACTTCCGGTTCGCCATACGCGCCAATAACCACTTCTTCG
>CAZTWI010000058.1:0-4638 GCA_964617685.1 uncultured Candidatus Saccharibacteria bacterium
CGATACTCTCGTATGATAGACACCGACAGCAACGTGTTTCCTAATGGCTGGCTTATGAACGGTTTGGACAACGACATCGGTTCCCGCTGGAATGTCCGTTATAGATCGTCTACCGCAGCAGCCGCCGCCTGGGGACAGGAGACCAATTTTGGGCCGGCAACAATGGGCCGGGTAGAGACGTACACGCCTCTTGATGGCAGCGGTAGCAATACTAACTTTGCGCGGTTCTTTTATTTCTCTATATCGATTGATAGCTCGCAAACCTATGGCTACCCGGACGACGTAACGCGAGGCCCAACCATTGATGACCTATCACTCTTCTTTACCGGTGATCCGAATAAACGTCTCCGTCACGGCAAAACCTTCACCGGCGGTGAACTCCAACCTCTCGATACCCCTTGTCGCTACCCGGCAAACCCGCTCGATGATCCAAATCGCGCTAATTGTTCCCTCCCAGAAGACTAGCTAATTACTTAAAAAATTTTTCATGTTTGAATGCGACGATAATGTATAATAATGGCATAAGATGTGGCATAACAAAAAACTTCTGATTGCTTTAATTGTGGTGGTCGTAGTGATTGCTGGTGTTGCTGTGTTTATAAAAAGTAAATCTAGCGATACAACAACTCTGAACCGCGCTGACTTTCCGTTGCTTGCCGGCCGGATTTTTGCCGAAAATCCTGCCGAACCGATCATTAACTTTTCAAAATTGCGCGTATCTCTGAACGAATACTACCAGAATAATAATCTATCAGGCGGTCTGTACTTTGAATATTTGCCAACTGGCACATCAGTGCGTGTCACAGGTGATAATTTAGAAGTTGCGGCCTCGCTTATCAAACTGCCAGTTGCTATGGAACTGTATCGTGCAAGCGAGCTTGCCGGGCTTGATCTTGATCAGACGGTGGTGCTGAAAGAAGAATGGCTAGACAGTAATTTTGGCAAGTTGTATCAAAAAGGAGCCGGCCACAAACTAACTCTGCGTGAAGCGGCTAAGATTATGCTAGAAGATTCTGATAATACAGCCCTGAAGGCCGTAGCTGCCTCGCTACAAGGCGTCGTGTCGCCGGAAGAAAATCCGTTTGTATTTCTAGATGTGGATTTTAGGCAAAACACGGATCTGACCATCTCCATAAGTTCGCGTTCGTATAGTTCGTTCTTGAAATGCCTGTATTTCTCTTGCTATTTGACTAAAGAGCATTCCCAAGAAATTTTGGATAGCCTGACACAGACGGATTTCGATAGTCGTATAGTCGCCGGTGTGGAAGACGGGGTAGAGGTGGCGCACAAAGTCGGCAACTTCGCTGACATTACCCAGAATGACTGCGGTATTATCTACCTGGAAAATAAAAACTATGTGCTATGCGTCATGGTAGACGGCCCTGATAACGCTTCTACTGATAAACACATTGCCGAACTGTCGCGTATTACCTACGAGTTTGTGAAAAGCGCCGATCTAAGAGCCCACTAGAGCGATACAAAACCCCAATCCGCAGAGGTCTAACCTCTGCATTATATCTGTTAATCTAAGAAATCTGCAGAGGTTAGACCTCTGCAGATTGAGATTGGCGCGGATAAAAAACAGCAGGTAGCAGCAACTAGTAGAGCAACGTTTGCTCCCTTACGGATGCAATAGCTTACACGCGTATTCTAAAACACTCTTCTAACGTGTGTCATAATAGATGGTAGATGAGTGACGATATACGGAACAGGTTTAATCCGCCTAAAACTAGAAACAAATCTGGAAAGCCATCCAAAGCTAGCAGGCCGTCCGGCCAGTTATCAAAAGCAAGCAAGAAGCCCAATTCTGATCTATTTAGTATTTGGGATGATCAGCGGCGTATGGATGCAGAAGAGAAGAAAATGGCTCGAGAATTGGCAGAGACCAAAAAGAAAGCCAAAGAGCTCCAAAAAACGCTTAGAAAGCATAAGTTTGGCGAATCAAAGATTGCACTCAAAGACAACTCAAAAGCTACAATAAAAATGACAAAAGACTATGTAAACCGGGTAAAAACCTGGATAGGGAGCCGCAAAAAGAAAGTCTTAGGCGCGACAACTCTTATAGTAGGAGTATTTGTTTTGTTGGCAGTTTTCATAGACAAACCAAACAAAACAGATACTCTAGGTGATTCTATGCAGGTATCATCCCAGGAGTTGCCAAGAGAAAAGCCGGAATTTCAACTATTATATCCAGCCGGCTCAAAAGAAGATGAGTTTGAAGTTGTACGGATTAGTCCCGATGGTTCAGCTCCATCTTATACCTACGTTGACAGGCTGGCTGGTGATACTACCGTGTTTCAAGTTACTCAACAGTTAATTCCGCGTAATTTTGATTTAGAGAAGACAGCTAGAGATTTTCAAGCAACTAATGTTATTCAGATTGACGAGACAAAAGTTTATCATGGCTATTCTGAAAGAGGCAGCACTCAATCATTAATGTTTCAAAAGAACGGCAATCTTATATCAATCCGCAGCCCGCAGAAGCTTACCGATGATCAATGGGCAGGCTATATAATTTCCTTAAATTAGCTCGATTTTTTTAAAAATGTGATATTTTTCCTGTGGATAACTTTTAACTAAATTAAGACTTTGTAATAATTAATACATCAACTTTTTAGTAAATATTTATAATAGTTCAGATGCGATAAACTGTAATAATATATTTATTACAATATTTAAGTAATATAATAAGCTATTGAAATTTTTCATTTTGATTGAATAATTTTTTAGTTCAATACTAGTTGTGATTATGCTATTTATAGCTCATAATGTAGAGGCAAACATAAAAACTGTTGCAAACAAAATTTGTTTAATCAGTAAAACAAAAAACTGTTAAAACAAAAACAAAAAAATATAAATTAGAAAGAAAAATAAAAATGCAAAGACCGGGAAGGGACGCCCGCGTAGAGCACTACGTTACAAAAAAAGCACAGGCTATGGTGAAAACCGTAGGCTGTGCTTTTTTTGTAACCAAGAATTCAGTATTCAACATAATTAACAGCACGCTGAGGCGCAAAGGAACTATGTTCGCATTAGTTTCTTTGCTCGTCCTACTCAGTGTGCTGTTATCTGTTTTGAATACAAATATTTTCCCTGCAAAGCAGGCCCAAGCCGCCACCGCCGACACCCTAAACTTCCAAGGCCGCCTGCTCACGAACACCGGCGGTCTAGTCCCTGACGGTACCTACAACATGGAGTTCAATCTCTACAATGTCTCCTCCGGCGGCAGCAGCCTCTGGACAGAAGACCGGCTAAACACTAATTCCCAGGGAGTCGTAGTCAAGAACGGCTACTTCTCGGTCTACCTTGGAGAATACGACGCCTTCGGCTCTATCGACTGGGATCAGAACATGTACCTAGGTATGACTATCCGGGGAACTAGCTCCTGTTCCTGGGGATCATGTACCCCGGCCGACAGCGAGATGACCCCTAGATTCAAACTCTCCGCCGTACCATACGCCTTCAATGCCAAACAGCTGACAGTCACAAGCGGCGGCTTTATCTCCAAGCTGGAACTTGCTCCTCCTACTGCCAATAGAACCATCACGGCTCCTGATGAATCAGGAACTATCTGTCTTACATCCGGCAACTGTGCCGGCATGGGCGGAACCGGAGACATCCTAAACGGCGGACAGGCCGGAGCCCTATCCATAGGTACCACCGACAATACGACTCTAAGCCTTCTGCAGAACAACAGCGCGGCCATCACCCTGAACTCATCCCAGCTCCTCCAGTTCAATGCCTACAACTGTTCAGCTTTCGCCAACGGCGGCACTCTCACCACCGACGCCTCGGGCAATGTTATCTGCGCCGACGATGACGGCGGAGGCGGCGGAGGCGGCGGTGTAGATACAGTCGGAACATTAGACGGAGCCGCCCCGAACGCCAACGGAGCCGCCATCTCCGGCAGCACTATCTACCTGCAGTCCGCATCTGCCGCCAACGCCGGACTGGTGAATACTATTACCCAGACCTTTGCAGGGGATAAGACGTTCAATGGAAGTCTTGTCGTGGCAGCCAGCCAGTCACTAACAATCACCGGCGGCAGCACCGCCAGCAGACCTGGCTCCCCGACCGAAGGCATGATCTACTTCGACACCGACACCAAACAGCTGCTTACCTATGCGAACGGCAAGTGGCAGGGTGACCGCTCGACTGCTACTAAAATTGTGGCTGCATCCAATTCATCCCAAGCTGTCAAAGACAGCGCCGACTACGTGGCTGACGGCACTGCCGACCAGACAGAAATAAACGCTGCCTTAGCCGCCGCAGCCGGCGGTAAGGTCTATCTGGCAGAGGGCACATATACCATTAATGATGGTATCGACGTGCTGGCCAACACCACCCTAGCTGGGGCAGGCAAGGGCAGCTTTATCACCCTGCCAGCCGGCGTCAATAACGACGTGAATATGATCAGCAGCACTGGCGACAACGTGGTCGTCCGCGATCTGTACCTGTACGGCAACAAGGACCAGCAGAGCTCCGGCACATATGTTGGCGTGAATCTAGATGACTTATCCGGCGCTACCGTCACCGGCCTGACCATAGAGGAAATGGGCTTATTCGGCAGTATCAATCTGAGTAACGTCCACTACAGCGCTATCACTAGCAACTTCGTTAAGGGTGCCAGCAGCGGCC
>CAZTWI010000059.1:0-4597 GCA_964617685.1 uncultured Candidatus Saccharibacteria bacterium
GCTGGAATTAAGAGAGTTCAAGGTAATACCTCTGTACGCGCATCAGCACCGGATAGATTTTGGCGTTACAAACACTACTTCTCAAAGAACCATGACTAGCTTGAGGCAGAGGTTTATGGACCAGCAGATTAGTTTCGCAATGATCAGCGATACTGGCTTTAGGGAGTATATGTCGCTGTATGACCCTCCTAAGAAAATTGAATATGCCAATATAGAAATATCCAAAGAATCAACCGACAGCGTGCTTGATGCAGTGTCGATGACTCTGTCTCAGGTGAAAGCTGATGATATGCTAGCCTATTTGGTACAGCAAGCTTTTGGTTTGCAAGCGAGTGATATACATCTAGAGAGTTCACTTGAAGGCGCTCGGATAAGACTGCGCGTTCACGGTGTTCTGCATACAGTAGCAACCCTGGACGTCGATAAATACCGCCAGCTAATATCAGCAATCGCAAGTTCAGCCAATATTAGCATAAGTTCCAATGACGACCAGACAGGCCACATTAATCAGACCCACCGGCTTGCAACAGGAGAAGAAGTCACTGTTAATCTTCGTGTCGAAACCGTTCCGGCCGTTAACGGCATTGATGTGGTGATGAGATTGTTTAACTTCCGTCCGGATATGCTTCGCTTAGAAAAACTTGGCCTTGACACAAGGCAAACTGAAATAATCAAAGACATAATTAGCCACCCCAGCGGATTAGTTCTGATTGTAGGGCCGACTGGTTCCGGTAAAACAACCACACTCTATAGTATTCTGAATGAATTAAACAATGATGAGCGCAAGATCATAACCCTGGAAGATCCGGTAGAATATCAAATTCCTGGTATCACTCAAATTCCTGTTGTTTCCCGGGAAGGTCAGAGTTTTGCCGAGAAATTTAGGGCCGTGCTTCGACTAGACCCCGACGTAATTATGGTAGGAGAAATCAGAGACACCGACACGGCCAAAACAGCTTTGCAGGCTGCCTTAACGGGTCATTTAGTTCTCAGCACATATCATGCAAGTTCTGCCTCAGCTGCCCTTACCAGGCTGTTAGACGCGATTGGAGAGAATCCGCTCTATGCCAGTGCTATCAGGTTAATCCAAGCCCAGCGGCTTGTACGCAGGTTAGATGACAAGACTAAACAGCCGGTTCAAATAGATCCAGCACTAAAGGATCATATACATAATATTATTGACGGTATTGAGGCAGATGTTGATCTATCTCACTTGGCTGAATCTCAACTGTATCAGCCAGGCTCGTCTTCCGAAAATCCATTCGGGTACGACGGTCAATTTGCGATTAGAGAACTTCTGACTATGTCACCTGATATGAAGTTACTTCTGACTCGTCCAGCGCAAGAGCTCACGTCAGAAACGATAGAAGAGGTCGCGGTCAAAAACGGCATGCTCACCATGCAGCAGGACGGCGTTCTCCGCGCCCTTAAAGGCGACACGACCTACGAAGAAGTTTCCCGCGTCGTTGGCTAAGAAGCAAGAATATTGACAAAAACCTATATAAAGTGATATAATAATATATCATGAGTGATCCTAAGCTTAAAGTCCATCTGGGGCCGCATGTAACAGAGGAAGATGCTCTTATCGCAAAACCTCTTATAAATGAGGCTAATGTTTTAATACCGGAGATCACTGCATGTACAGATAATGTACTTAAACTTTACAACAAAGTTGCACAGGGAAGTTATAAAGATATTGTCAGACTGAAGCAGAGTCTAGCCTCAGATAGTACTGGTTTTATAGGTGGGCAAATACAGTCAGTATATATGAGGCCGAAAAACGGCCGTTTAAGTGTGACGACTATGGATGTGCCGCCAACTCATGAGTGGAAACGTAAGATGAAAGCTATAAGAGAATCCGAGAAAGGATTTGGAATCTTCCCCTCAATTAACGCTAGCGTGCAGAATATTGAAGATAGGTTCAGAACTTTCTGGACTCTGCAAAATGAACGCGAGCACGTCATAGCAGATAATATAGCTGAATACTTTGCCGGCGAGTCAAAGTTTGAACTTCCGCAAACTCCAAGGCCGTTGATGATTATTGGCTATCTGCACGATGGCATTATAAATAAACTTCACCAAAGAGAAGTTGCAGCAGTAAAGTCTGACATATCTTATGATGGTCCTGAACATTATCACGATACGGTTACACGTACTTTTCAGGATGGTGAAAGACCAGATAGAGAATTATTGCTTAGAACTTTTCTAGGTTCTTTGATAGGTGGTGAGCGAGTCGATGGTGTTATCCATATTGCGAGGACAAATACGGAAAACAGACTTGCGATAGAGCGAAAGATTGTTGACTCAATTCCAGTAGGTGAACTAGAAAAAACCGTGCAAATTGTTATTGATGAGACCTTCAGGAATGGTTTAGAAGGCGCAACAGTTGCAGCTGATAACTTATTAAGAGATATAACGGGCCATTCTGTTTTAGGTGATGAGCAGATAGAAGATTTTCTGAGTCGTTAAACAATTGTGCTTGCTACAGTTTTAACAACGCCGGAGTCAAAAGGACCAGGAATTATTTTGTCGGGAGTCGGGGTTTTTACTAGGCCTGCGAGTGCTTGAGCGGCTGCCAGTTTATGTTCCTCAGTTATTTTTGTCACGCCATGATCCAAAGCTCCGCGGAATATACCCGGGAATCCTAAAACGTTATTTATCTGGTTGGGGAAGTCGCTTCTGCCGGTAGCAACCACAGCAGCGCCAGCTGATTTGGCTAAATCAGGCATTATTTCAGGGACGGGATTGGCAAGTGCGAAAAGTATTGGATCTTTTGCCATAGTTTTAATCATTTCGGGCTTTAATAATTCACCCTTACTTAGTCCAATGAACACATCCGCGCCAGATAGTGCATCATCCAAGCTTCCGGCTTCTTGATCCTGGCTAAATGACATGAGCATTACTTTTTCAGAATTCAGGTCTTTTCGTGTTGATTCAATAATGCCTTTACTGTCCACGACAACAATATTTGGCTGGGCGAATGTATGGAGTAGTTTTGCGACGGCAACACCAGCGGCCCCAGCCCCGACTAGGACGATTTTGCAGTCAGACATCTTACGGTCAGTTACTTTGCACGCATTAATCAGTGCGGCTAAAACTACTATTGCAGTGCCGTGCTGGTCATCATGCATGACAGGTATCTTTAACTCGTTCTTTAATCTTTCTTCGATTTCAAAACACTTTGGCGCCGAAATATCTTCCAAATTTATGCCGCCAAAGCTCGGAGCGATAGCTTTTATTGCTTCGACTATTTCATCCGCAGTATGCACATTTAAAACAATTGGTACGGAGTCGATATCTGCAAAATGTTTGAATAGCAGTGATTTTCCTTCCATAACCGGCATTGCGCCTTCCGGTCCAATATCTCCTAGCCCTAATACTGCTGATCCATCAGATATGACAGCTACCAAATTATTTGTCCAAGAAACTTCTTTTAATTTATCTTTATCATTTTGCGCATACAAAGATGCTGCTCCTACTCCCGGAGAGTAAAATAATTTTAAAGTCTCTGGGGTCACTTCTCCGCGCAGGCTTGTCGTGATTTTTCCTTTTAGTTTTTTGTGTAATGTTACCGCCTCTTCATATATATCCATCCCGTTAGAAACCCTCCAATTTTTATATGCTTTTAATTATTATATCCTGTGAAACTATCATGTAATTTCTAACGGGATCCATGAAGCTAGTATATAGTATTTCAAAGTTTGTATTTAGTGTGTCTACGACACCAAATACGAATACGCTTTCATTTGTTGTCCACAAGTGTTATAATTGACCTAAATAATCATAAAAGTAAGCGGAAAATCGATGAATTCACTAGTTAAAGACGTATCAGATAGTTACAAGAAATCAGTTGTTGTTGATGTGAGAAGCGGCGACACGGTACGCGTCCACCAGAAGATTAAAGAAGGCTCTAAAGAGCGTGTGCAGGTTTTTGAAGGACTTGTTATTAGAGTGTCCAAGAAAAACAGCCAAACAGCATCTATTTTAGTACGACGTCAAACCGGCGGACTGGGTGTAGAAAAAAGCTATTTGATCCACAGCCCATTGGTTACAAAAATCGAAATCACTAAGCGCGGTAAAGTACGCCGAAATTATCTTACTTACATGCGTGCTCTTCGTGGCAAAAAGGCTCGTCTTACTTCTCAGGATTTTGACCGTGAAGCCGTTAACGATGTTCGTGATTTAGAAGCAGAAAAACTTGAAGCAGAATTGAAAGCCAAGGCGGAAGCCGAACACGCCAAGCTTGAGGCAGAAAAAGCAAAAGAAGCTGCCGAACTTGAGGCAAAGCAAAAAGCCGTCGAAGAAGCCCACAAAGCTTCTGAAGCCGAGACCAAAGAATAACAGCATTTGAAATCTTAAACTAAGAGCTCAAAACAGAGCTCTTTTTTAGTTGGGTTATACTGAAACTATGAAGTATCAAGCTTTGCATTTGAGTATAGATTGGCTTTTCTTTGTGAGGATCGAGGATTGTTGTAGACGGGCTACTGCTGTCCGAGACTCGCAGCAAAAAAAGTTAATCTATACCAAAAGCACCTTTCTAGAGCAAGCCACTTGTTTGATTGCTAGAAAGGTGTGGTGCTAAGTCTTGATTGGGGTA
>CAZTWI010000060.1:0-4561 GCA_964617685.1 uncultured Candidatus Saccharibacteria bacterium
GACCGGTATTTTCTATGGTGCGGGTTAAGAGACTCTAACTCTCGACCTCGTCCTTGGCAAGGACGCGCTCTAAACAACTGAGCTAAACCCGCATATTGGTTTGTTACATATTATCAAAGTGCAACGTATATTTTAAACTGCGTCCTTGGCCTGGGCAATTTCTGCCACGGTCTTACTCGTAGGAACTACGAATCAGCCGTCGCCACACCTCAACTCGGCCAAGGCCGGGTTTCCGGTCTTGCAAAAGTCCACAGGACTTCTTCACTCTAAACAACTGCCTGCCACGTAGTGAGCTTGCTCTACTACTGTGGAGCTAAACCCGCATAACAGAGATAAATTATATACAGCTGGAGCAGTTTTATCAATAGGTATCATAAAAATTAGGGATATTTATAGAACTCCGAGTTAACTCTGATTTAACTCGGAGTTTAGAATATTTTTGAGAAAGGACTATAACTCAGTTATTCTTCAGGTACATTCTGCATAGTCTATACTTGAATAAGCATGAAAATTCAAAAATCAGTAGAAAAAATGAAAGGAATAAATCAGAATGGCTAAGTCGACTGTTGATGAGTCCATAATCAGTACCAAAAAACTCAGTAAGTCGTATGGCAAAGGGGAAAATGTCTTCAAAGCATTGCAAAATGTCTCTTTGAGTATCAAGCAGGGAGAAAGCGTTGCAATCATTGGTAAAAGCGGCTCAGGAAAAAGTACATTAATGCACTTGCTTGCTTTAATGGACGAACCAACTTCAGGCAACGTGCTTATCGGCGATAAAAATTCATCGAACTTATCTAAACGGAAGCTTGATTTGCTTCGTAACGAAACTTTTGGCTTTGTGTTTCAGCAGTTTTTCTTGAACGGAAACGCCTCGGTGCTGGAAAATGTTATTTTGCCTTTAAAGATTGCAGGCGTAGGCAGCCGCGAACGTAAGCGCCGCGGACTTGAGACTTTGAAAGCAGTCGAACTAGATGATAAAGCAAACAACAAAGCCAATGATTTGAGCGGCGGGCAGAAACAGCGGGTTGTCATTGCTCGTGCGCTGATCAACGAACCGCAGATTATTTTTGCTGATGAACCGACAGGAAACCTAGACAGTAACACGGGAGCTTTGATTGAGAATCTGCTCTTTAAAATGAATAAGGAAAAAAATATAACTCTAATTATCGTGACTCATGACGAAGATTTAGCAAAGCGCTGCGACCGCCAACTCTACATCAAAGACGGTCAATTGCTGGGAGGCAAGAGATGAAATACAAAGACATTATCTTAACCGCGAGCAGCAACATGTTCCGTAGCAAGGTGCGGACAGCGCTCACTATTATTGCCATTTTCATTGGAGCCTTTACCCTAACTTTGACAAATGGTATCGGTGCCGGCGTATCTTCCTATATTGACAGTCAATTGGGCAATATAGGAGCTGATGATATGTTGATTGTCCAGCCTAAAACTGAGAATCCGTTTTCAAGCGGGCCGCAAGAATATAACCCTGACCAAGCTTTTTCTACGGATGGTCCTGTCAGTATACCGATGATGAATCCTAGTGATGTAGAAACGATACGTAATACTCCTGGTATCAAGAGTGCGGAGCCGAATATCATGCCAAATCCAGACTATATTGAAGGGTTGAACGGTAAGAAATTCCGCTTTACTATGCAGTCATTTATAGATGGTGTAAATGTTGAGCTTGCTGCTGGGAATGAACTAGATATTGATAGTTCCGAGAACGAATTATTACTATCAAAAAACTATGCGGAAGCACTTGGTTTCAGCCCGCTGGAATCTGCTATTGGCCAGCAGGTAACACTTGGTGTAACTACAGCCGAAGGCAAGCAAGAGCAAGTGCAGACTCGTATTAGCGGCGTGTTAGAGCAGTCGTTAATGACCACCGGTTCGGGCGGTCAAAGTAACGAGGCGCTTACTAATGCTGTTTACGCTATTCAGACAAGGGGCCTTCCAGTAGCCCAAACCGAACAGTATATGCAAGTTCTTGCCCGCGTAGCACCAGATGCCAGCGAGCAAGAAGTGCAAGCTGTAAAAGATGCTTTGAATGAGCAGGGCTTTACCGGTACGACTGTCGAAGACCAGATCGGTATTATCAAGCAAGTCATTGACGCAATTGTGTTAGTGCTCAATTTCTTTGCGGGTATTGCGCTTCTGGCAGCCAGTTTTGGTATTGTTAATACGCTGTTTATGGCTGTACAGGAACGAACCAAAGAAATTGGTCTCATGAAAGCCATGGGTATGCGCAGTAATCGTATATTTGCGCTCTTTAGTATTGAGGCGATCCTGCTTGGTTTTTGGGGTAGTTTGCTTGGTTCATTGGCCGGTATTGGAGCTGGGCAGATCATTAACAACATTGCTTCCAATAGCTTCCTGAAGGATTTCCCAGGATTTGAGTTAATGGCGTTTTCAGTCAGTTCAGTACTTACAATAATGCTGATCATTATGATTATCGCCTTCCTTGCAGGTACTCTCCCAGCCCGTCGTGCCAGCAAAAAAGATCCAATAGAAGCATTACGTTACGAATAGGTTTTTAGATAACAAATCCACGTAATAAGAGGCTACACTCGGGGCCTCTTTTTGCTATGATTAAGGTAGTGGTAAAAGAGAAAGACTACAAACTTCTGGATAATTCGCGGTTTTACGTGCTGGCGAGTTCAATATTGTTGAGCTTTGCAGTGGTAGCGTGGCTTAGATTGCAGATACCGAGCGACCAGCTGTTTTATATTCGGACCCAACAGGTGTTTGGTCTGCTTTGCGTCCTGTACTGGTATCTCGCTTTGGTGATTTCGCCGATTGGCTACGTTGTTGGCAAACAGCGTATGAAACATCTGGAATTTACCCGTCGTGCTATTGGCGTTTCAGCTTTCTACTTTGCCCTATTACACGGACTAGTGGCGCTTTGGGGGCAGCTTGGTGGTCCCGGCCAGCTTCAATATTTGCCGGATTTATTTAAATGGTCATTACTTGCCGGCGCAATTGCATTCAGTATTTTGCTGATTATGGCCTCGACTTCATTTGATAAAGTCGTTAAATTCATGACTTTGCGCAGATGGAAATGGCTTCACAGGCTGGTTTACTTTGGTGGTATTTTGGCTGTACTGCATATTTGGTCGGTGGGTACTCATTTGGCGTATACCAACATTCAACTTGCAGCTTTTGTAGCCCTCATCATTCTTGGCGGATTGGAAATGTACCGCACAACCAAGATTGTAAATGACAAATATCTACACTTGGATAAAGTTGAATCGTCAGTGCTTTTTATATCTGCGTGGGCAGTTGTTACTGTAATGATTGCGATAATACCGGCGGTTGTAGACAATTATCACAGCAGACACGAAGACCATGAAAGCAATACGCATATAGAAGGGGTAGACTCATGAATTCCGTTAGAGCTTTTATAAATAATACTTTTATCCAAAACATTTTAGTTCGCTGCAATTTGGTCGGGAGCTCTAACGGGATGATGAAGTTAATCATTGCTCTGTTGACACCTCTGTATCTCTTTATTCCTATTAATTCAGCTTCTGCGCATGTTTTAATCACGGACGAAACAAATACTAAAGGTGCGATTCTGCATATCATTCCTGACGATGACCCGATTGCAGGAGAGCAAGCAACTTTGTATTTTGATGCCCAGAATCAGCTTATACAAGCGGACAGTTCGGTAACACTGACTATCAAAGATGAGAATGGAAACGAAAAGGAAGTTGAAACAAAGATCGACGACTCTTTAGTAACCGCAAACTTCACTTTCCCAGAGCAAGGGGTCTACAACGTAACTTATGCAGTTGTAAGTAATGGCAATACACACGTCTTCAACCAATCACAGCGTGTTTCAAGGGGTTTAGCTAATACTGACCAAGTCGGGCAAACGTATGCTTGGGCGGAATCACTATTGGTGGCAAGTGGAATATCTTTTGCTTTTCTGTTCATTGTGGCGTTCAATCGGCGCAAAGACATTGCACGTCAAAGTAAGCTATAATCAACGTATTAACGAAGGGAAATCATGAAAACAATAACAAAAAACTTGTCCTTAGTAGGCTTAATTATGAGTGCTTTGGTTTTACTGTTTAGTGCTACTGCCTCCGCTCACGTTACGGTGAGTCCCAAGGAGGTATTAACTGCTCAGCGGGCCACATTTGCTGTTTCAGTGCCAAACGAACACGATACGCCAGTTGTTGGGGTTAGACTGATTATTCCAGAGGGCTTAACTTCTGTGCGGCCATATGCCAAATCTGGCTGGGACATTGAAGTTGTGAAAACAGGGGAAGGCGAGAACGTATCAGCCACCGAAATTAAATGGACGAGTGCTGGCGGAACGGTACCGGTTGATCTAAAAGACGACTTTCTATTTGGCGCCAAAGCTCCAGAAACCATTACGGATCTGAAGTGGAAAGCGTATGAAACTTATCAGGACGGAACTGTCGTAGCCTGGGACCAAGAACCGTCAGAATCAGAAGAAAATCTTCCGTATTCTGTTACCAAGGTAGTAGGTGAAACCGCTCAAGAAGCTGCGATTAGCGAGGTGAGTCAAACTGCTAATGATGCTAAATCT
>CAZTWI010000061.1:0-4452 GCA_964617685.1 uncultured Candidatus Saccharibacteria bacterium
GGCCCGCAAGGGCTCTAAGCTACTAATAGCTCGTTAAGCCAACCTGTTAAGGGGGCACTCAACTCTGCTGGGACGAATCGCTGGAACCAGTCGTTTCCGTGGAACGACGAAATTTTTTTCTTCATTATTTTTTTCTTTCTACTTGTGTATTTTGATACTTTTTTGGTAATAAATAATGTATTTTTCCTTTTTATTATTGTTCTGTTGTTTTTATTGCAATAAATACTTCATTTTCCATCTTTTTTGTTATGACGATCTTCATTTTTCTGTGCCGAGTCGTTGGCATTTCTCCGTCGGCGGTACAGCAGAGTCTTGTCGTGACGATGTGATTACACTGTGACGAAATCGCTGGCATTTCTCCGTCGGCGGTGCAGCGGAGTCTGATCGTGGCGACATCGTTGCATTGTGACGATATCGCTGTCATGGCAACGCCTCGTCACACTGCAACGAAATCGCTGCCATGACAGCGATTCGGCGTATTACACCGATTTCGTTGTAGTGTGACGAATTCGGTGCAGTGGAGTATCGTCGTGGCGATGTCGCTGCACTGTGACGAATCGCTGTGATGTCAGCGATTGAATATTCACTGTGACGATTCGTCACAACATTTGTAACGGCTAATTTTGCAGTTTGTTTGTAACAGTCTCATTTCTTTTTCTTCTTTTTTTTGCATTCTCTCTGTTTCTATGGATTATCTCTATTCAAAAATCAACAAGGGCTCCACTTCAATTGTTGAAGAAGTGAAGAAAAGATTGGAAAGTTCTTCTTTAGTAAGTCAACATTCTTTTCCAAAATATGAATACCCAATGGAAGAGGCTCAAACTGATATCAAAACTTTTGAAAATGTTCACAAGCATGACAACAGTGGAATTAGAGAAGATTTGGGATCTTACATTATTCTGGACTCTAAAGTATTCATTGACTTAGTTTATGATGCTTATTTGGAGAAACCATGTCCTATATGCCTCAAGTTCAAGATATATTTGGATCATTACACCTCACAGGGAGGATCTTCAAGTTTGCAGCTCTCTTGTCATACCAAAGGATGCACTTGGACAAAGAGAATCAGATGTTCTTCTCCAATTTTGGATGGTCAAGGACATAGAATGAAATATAGTGAACTCCCTGGAAGACTGGTGTACTCCTTCATGCTGGCTGGACTTACCTACAAGAATTATGAAGAAGTTTTGACCCTGTTGGATGTAGATTATCTGTCCAACTCCCAGTTTATCAACTACTGTAACAAACTTCATTCTGCTGTTTCTTCCATTCTAGATCCCATCCTGAAACAGAATAGAATGAAGATGAAGGAACTCAATAGCAGCATCATCATGATTGATGGAAGGTGGTCAAGCAGAGGATGGAATGCCAATGAGTGCACTGTTTCTGTGTTCAATGCTGTCACCAAAGAACTGCTTTATGTAGAACATGTGCTGAGAAAATTGGGAAGCTCTGACAAATATGGAAAGTATATTGGAGCCTCTTCAGCTATGGAAGGACATGCTATTGAAATTATCTGCAAGAAGTTTGTAGAGGAAGATGTTTCAATTGACATGGTGGTTCATGATCATGATGGAGAAACTATGAAGATTATCAACAAATACTATCCAGATGCAGGGGAATATTTTGATGTGGCTCACAAAGGCAAGAATCTGAAGAAGAAAATCATCAAAATGAAGAAGGATTTCCCTGAATTAGCTGGTTTTGGAGACAGAGTGTTGAGATCCTTTATTTGGTGCCTCAAAAACTGCTATGGAGATGCCAGCCAATTTCAGATTCTGATGAGAAATCAATACAATCACTTTTGTGACATTTCTCATGAAGAATGTTCTCACGATAAACAGTACCATCCAAAATGGACCTACATCACAGATGAAGATACCAGAAGTGCTTTGTGGAGTGAATACAGTGATATCATGGGAAAGGCTGACAAGTATGTGAAGAGATTTGGAACCAATGCAGCAGAATCCTTCAATGGATTGATTTCCAAGTTTTGCAACAAGAGATTGAACCTCCACAATTCCTATACCCTCAGAGCCAACATTGCAGCCCTTCAATATGTCAAGCCAGATTATAGATATGCAGTGATGAAGGCTTTGAATGTTGAAATTTCCAACAATTTGAAGGAGGCCATATTTGAAGATGTTGTTAAAAAGGAGAAACAACACAATATCAGACAGAAAGAAGAGTATAAAGAAAAGACCAAGGTCAATAGATCCAAGAAGAGGAAAAGAAATGTCAACACTTCCAATCAATATGAATACAAGGGAAGAAAGCTGACACTTACCATCAAGCAGTTGAAGGAAAAGATCAATCTTATGGGTGTGAAAGTTCCTTCCAGATTGAAAAAAAAAGAAGATATCAACAAATTTTATGAAGACTTGCAGATTCTTCCAAACATCTGGGTAGAAATAGAACCTTTGGACATTGAAGAAGAAGAAGAAGAAGAAAAAGAAAAAGAAAATCAACAATAAGAATATAATAGTCAACATTCAGAAGAATTTTTTTTTATTGTAATTAAAAAAAGAAACAATTTTTTTTCCATAAAAATAAAAAAAAAACAAAAACACAAAAAAAAAAAAAAAAAATACTGAAAAATCATGAAAAAAAAAACCACAAAGTAAGAATTGCATAGAATTATTCTTCCTTCTTTTCTTTCTCCTCTTCCTTTTCTTCTTCTTCCTTTTCTTCTCCTTCTTCCTTTTCTTCTTCTTCTTCCTTTTCTTCTTCTCCCTTTTCTTCTTCTTCTGTTTCTTCCTCCTTTCCTTTTTCCTTGGCTGCAACAATGGGTGTGAGTATTTCCACAATTTCTTTCAGTTCTTCCACTGTATGTTGATACATACAGGTCACATCCTTGACCTCTTTTCCTTCTAAATAAATGGGAAAATAAGCAAGTGAATGCAGTGAAATAAAACTTACCAAGTATCCATTTGGCTCCTTTCTTGGTTGCTACAGTGATCCAACAAGATGGATGAAAGACCACATTGTCATATTCCACCCTGGAATTCCAACAGGAACTGTCACAAACAGTACACACCTTGAATTGATACATCTTTTCCTTCCAATCTAAAGAGAGGAAAATTAGTTGTATTTGGAGAAAAACGAAATAAAAATAGAGAAATACTAACGTGTAATTTGATTTCCATCATCATCTGTATCGAAATCGGTCTGAAAGGTGGGAATTTCATATCTCTAAATCAAATTGATCAGAAAAACAAAAATAACAAAGAAAGAAACAAATAAATTCTTACCTGACATAGATTGATGCAATCCTGTTCAGTTTCACATGTTTCCACAAGGAAAACACACAAAGTCTGAACAGTTTTAACGGACATCTTTTCATAGGAGAACAATTTCTCCTTTACCATCTTGAAGAAGGTCCATTCCAGAACACATTGGGTTTTCCCATCTTTTCTGCAGTATCTGCAAGCATTAATCAGCTCCCTCAGATTTTCTTCAAAGATGAAACTAGAAGACACATTGCATCCTGTTTCCTATACAAAAAATCTGTCAATAAAAACTAGTATTTGAAAGAGTTGAAATACATACCAATGAAAATCCAAAGTGAAAACAATTTGTTGGAAGTATCACCAAGTCTCCAACTTCTTGCACTCCTCCTATTACGTTGATATGTGCATCCAACAAGTCAGAAACAGAAGGCCACCATCCAATTTGGTCCTTTGTTTTGATTCCATTGTTTTCTGTTATCTGCAAGAAAAGACAAAAAAGAAAGGAATTGTTTCAAAAAATAAAAAAAAATAAAAACAAATAAGAAATTGATTACCTTTTTTACTTTTTCAATGTCTTTCAACTCAAAACTGTACCATTGTTGGGAGCCTTCCATACAAATGTTCACTGTACATCCCAAATCCAAGTGAACATAAAAAGGAAACCATTGATTCTTGAGAAATGCTGTGTAGGAACAAAATCCCCCCAGAAATGGATGGTATATTGAAAAGCCATTCTTTCTTGGCTGGAGACATTGAGGAAGTTTCTCAGAAAGAGTAGTTTTCAGAGAAGGATTCTATTGCAATGAAAAGTCAACAATACAAAAGAAAAAAATAAATAAATACCTGTTCCAATGCAAAATCCAACACTGCAAAGGTACTTGTACTGGTATTTGTTTTCTTCAAAATCTGAAAGAGAAGCTGATCTTTTTCTTGTTCCATTTTGCTCTGCAAGAACTTGGTTCCATAGTTTACTTGTGAAGATTTGAAGGAAGGAACATAGGGGAAAACCATATTTCCAAGTGATTTTCTGGCAAACTTGGCAATAGGAAACTATTTGAAAAAAGAAATTGAATTAAAAGAAGAAATAAAGTAAAAAATACAAAAAAAAAACAATAAAAAAACCAAACAACAACATCGCTGCAACTACAACGACATCGCTACATCTGTAACGAAATCGCTCCACTGGGATGCCGTCGCTACAGTGCAACGAAATCGCTCCACT
>CAZTWI010000062.1:0-4448 GCA_964617685.1 uncultured Candidatus Saccharibacteria bacterium
CAGTTGGCTAGAGCATCGCATTTACACTGCGAGGGTCGGGGGTTCAAATCCCTCATCACCCACCATATAAAAAACCGCCGTTTTGGCGGTTTTTTATATGTAAAACTGCTATACTAATATGTAGTAATTAAGGAGTACAGAATGGTTTGGGTTTTACTTGGGGTAGCTGGTTTACTGGTTGTTGCATTAATTGTCATTTATAACGGGTTAGTAACTACAAAAATTCGCGTTGATGAGGCTTGGAGCGACATAACTGTCCAGCTGAAACGACGTGTCGATCTGATTCCTAATCTTGTTGAAACTGTAAAGGGTTACGCAAAGCACGAGAAGACCGTATTTGAAGAGGTAACAAAGGCAAGAGCTGCCATGACTGGCGCTAGTGGAGTGGCGGAAACAGCCGCAGCGGATAACATGCTTACCGGTGCGCTAAAGAGCCTCTTTGCAGTTGCTGAAGCTTATCCCGACCTAAAAGCAAATACTAACTTTCAACACCTTCAGACAGAATTGGTAGACACTGAGGACAAAATTCAGGCAGCCCGCAGGTTTTATAATGCGAGTGTGCGTGAATTTAATACAAAGATCAAAGTTTTTCCTACTATAATCTTTGCTGGAATTCTTGGGTTTTCTACTCGCGAGTTCTTTGAGCTTGAAGAGTCAGAACAAGCCACTGCCGAAAAACCTGTCGACGTAAAATTTTAGAGACGGCTTTATGTGCAACGGATCTTTTCGGCGTAAGCCTGCACCACGCACAAACGGTATGCTGAATACCATCTGCTTACGGTGCTCGTTTTCCATCCAAAAATATCTCGTTGCAATAAACCCTTATACACCTGGAGAAGTTGTATGTACTCAGAAATAACCGCAAATAAAAGAAAGACAGTACTGTTGATAGCTGTTTTTTTAATATTGATTGCAGGTTTAGCTTATTTTGTTGGAGTGTACTTCAGTGATTTCACCATAACCATCGGTGCTTTAATCGGATCTTTTTTCTATGTTCTATACAGTTATTACGGTTCAGCCCGGGCAGCTCTGGCGTTTAACGGAGCAAAGCCGATTGATAAAGCTGATAATCCGCGATTATGGCGGACGGTAGAAAATCTGGCAATCACAGAAGGATTACCGATGCCCAAAGTCTACATTATGGAGGACAACGCTCTAAATGCTTTTGCAACGGGAAGAGATCCGAAGCATGCTTCGGTTGCTATAACAACTGGACTGTTGGATGCTTTGGACGATAACGAGTTGCAGGGAGTTATGGCGCATGAACTCGCGCACGTAAAGAATTACGATATACGCGTCAGCGTGGTCGTTTTTGGTTTGGTCTCTGTAATTTCTATTTTTGCTGATGTTTTCCTCCGGATGAGTCTGTTTGGAGGGCGTAGCAATGACAAAAACAATAATACGATTATGGTCGTTCTCGGCTTGGTTGCCATGATTCTAGCACCTTTAATAGCAGCATTGATCCAGTCGGCCATATCGCGTAAAAGAGAATACCTAGCCGACGCCACAGGAGCTTTAACAACAAGATATCCTGAAGGGTTAGCAAGCGCTTTAGAAAAAATAAAGATTGGCGGCTCAGCGACAAAAAATCAAAACACATCCACAGCGCACTTGTTTATCGCTAATCCCTTGAAAGGCAAAAGCCTAGCGACTCTTTTCAGTACGCACCCGCCGATTGACGAGCGGATCGCGGTTTTACGAAACATGGGATCAAAATTGTAATGGCAAAAACAAAAAAAACACCAAAAAAGATAGTTAAAGAGCCGGAAATTAAAGGACCTAACTCTAAATCACGCAAAACTCCTCAATATAGAAGTTTCAGGCTCCATCATCGGATTAAACATCCAGGTAAACCAATAGCTTCGTGGTGGGTTCTGTTTAAAAAGTCTTTGGCGCTTATAAGCGCAAACAAAAAACAAATTGCAATATTCACAGCAGTATACGGACTCTTCAGTCTAGTTTTCGTTAGAGGATTTGGTAGTTCAATCAACAGTGGAAATATTGAAGATTCATTAGCGTCAATAGTAGATGAAGAGACGTCAGTGCTAGCTGATGGTTTTACTGACTTTGCCCTGCTAATAAATGGAACGGCAACTGGTTCTGGAGAATTGGCACAAATGTACCAGGCAATCCTGTTGATTATTTCGATACTAGCGTTAATCTGGCTTTACCGCCAGCAGCAAGCCGGCAATTCAGTGACTATGAAAACAGCTTTTTACCGCGGGATGTATCCTTTAATTCCGTTTGTACTGGTTCTATTCGTGGTCGGACTACAGCTTATTCCGGCTTTGATCGGTAACTTTCTGTTTGCAGCCGTTATTCAAGGCGGGCTAGCTGTGGGGGGTTTGGAGCAGGTGCTGTGGTTCTTATTCTTTGGCTCAACCATCCTACTCTCACTCTATATGTTAAGCAGTTCCGTTATGGCACTCTATATTGTAACGCTGCCGGAAATGACTCCGATGACAGCGCTTCGCCAAGCCAGAGAATTGGTGCGCCATAGAAGATTCAGCGTGCTGCGCAAATCACTTGCGGCAATTTTAATAATGATCGCACTGCTGTTTATTATCGTTCTGCCTATAATATTCGTTGCTCCAATAGTTGCCGAGTGGATATTCTTCCTAATAACAATTTTGGCGGTTCCGTTTACTGTCGGCTACATGTTTTGTTTATATAGAGAACTTTTATGAAATCCGAAGACCAAAAACGTTATCAGGAACTCGTGAATCTACTTAATCGTTACGGGTATGAATACCACACACTCGATGCGCCTACTGTCAGTGATGCCGTCTATGACGGGCTGATGGCGGAGTTGAAAGCTTTAGAGGGCGAATACCCGGAACATGTAGCTGCTAATTCTCCGACTCAACGTGTGGGTGATAAGCCGGCCAGTAAATTTGAAAAATATACGCACAGAAAGCGCATGATAAGCTTATTTGATTGTTTTTCAGATGAAGAAGCGTTGTCATGGCTGGAGCGGATTAGTAAATTAGATCCAAGCGTAAAGACTGCTGATTTCTGGGTTGATTCTAAAAAGGACGGCTTGGCCTGCGCGCTGCATTACGAAGACGGAATTTTAGTTCGAGCAATTACTCGTGGTGACGGCAGCGTCGGAGAAGTTGTAACCGGTAACGTCCGGACTATTATGACTGTGCCTTTAAGTTTGCCTGAAGACCATACCTTTTCATCCGGCTATACAGAGGTACGCGGCGAAATAATTATGACAAAAAAGGATTTTACAAAGCTTAACCAGAGCCGTGAGGCTGGCGGCTTGGCTGCTTTCATGAACCCGCGCAATCTGGCAGCCGGAACTATACGCCAGCTTGATCCGCGTTTGGTTGCTCAGCGGCCGCTGCGCTTCCACGCCTACGATCTATTGCGGCAAGACGAGAGCGAAGTTCCGACTAATGAATTTGCTTATACAAGCATGAAAGAGTTGGGATTCTATATCGACAATGAAGCGCATCAAGAAAAATCTTTTCAAGATGTTCTGAGGTACACTAAACAGTTTGAGGAAATTAGGGAAGATTTGCCGTACCACACAGATGGTCTTGTAATAAAAGTTAATGACCGTGGGCTGTACGAATCACTTGGTGCTGTTGGTAAGAACCCTCGCGGTGCCATTGCTTACAAATATCCGGCAGAAGAAGCAACCACGGTTGTTAAGGACATAGTCATAAGTATCGGTAGAACAGGGGCGGCCACACCGGTTGCTGTTTTTGATCCGGTAGTTGTAGCCGGTACCACAGTCCAACATGCCAGCCTGCATAATGCTGACGAGATTGAGCGCAAAGACATTAGAATCGGCGACACAGTTATTATCTATAAGGCTGGCGACATTATTCCGCAGGTCCAGTCTGTTATTTTGGAACTTAGGCCCAAATCGGCCGAAAAATTTTGGTATGTTCACGAACTGAAGCGGCAATATCCCGAACTTGAATTTATCCGGCCAGAAGGCGAGGCCGTCTACAGAGTCAAAGGTGTTACTGGCCCAATTTTGCTCAAAAGAGGCTTGCGGCACTTCGCTTCAAAAGGAGCACTGGATATTGACGGGTTGGGTGAGAAAAACGTTGAAGCTTTGATTGACAATAGGTTGGTGTCCGATTTTGCCGATATTTATCGTATAACCCAGGATCAACTAGAAGAATTGGACAGGTTTGCGGAGCTCTCAGCAAGTAATTTAGTCAAGGCAATTGCCGACAAAAAGAATCCGCCGCTTCACCGTTTTATCTTTGCACTTGGAATTCGTCACGTTGGCGCTCAGACGGCAATTGATCTGAGCAATAGTTTCAAAAAGCTAGATAATCTAGGGGTAGCAACTTATGAAGAATTAAAATCCGTTGAAGGAGTTGGTGAAATAGTCGCAGAATCGATTTTAGGATGGTTTGTCGATGATGATAATCAGGCGCTACTTGCTAAGTTCAGCCGATTAGGTGTCTGGCCGGAGGACG
>CAZTWI010000063.1:0-4378 GCA_964617685.1 uncultured Candidatus Saccharibacteria bacterium
GCCAACGCTGTAGAGCAATCTAAAGCTGGTAAAGTCGAATTTCGTGTTGATGAATCAGGTATCGTTCACCTTGGCGTAGGTAAAGTAAGCTTCGGCGCAGACAAACTAATGACAAACGTCCAAGCAGTATTTGCAAGCCTTAAATCTGCAAAACCATCTTCTATAAAGGGTAACTACGTACAGACAATCTACGTAACAACCTCTATGGGACCAAGCATCAAAGTATTTGCGTCTGAACTATAAACATTAGATAACGCATGAAAAAGGATTCTGGGCACAACCAGAATCCTTTTTTATTTATATATGATATTGTTTTTGTATGCCTCACATTCATGAACACTACGACTTTACGACAAGCGGTTTTATACTGCATCCTGATGAACCCAAAATTTTACTACTCAAACACAAAATAATAGGTAAGTGGCTACAGCCTGGCGGACATATAGAATTAGACGAAAACCCAATTCAAGCCTTAAATCATGAGATTGAAGAGGAAACAGGCCTGCGTCCAGATCAATACACAATTCTAGAGCCGGCTGATAGCCCTAAACCTGCTGGCGCAAGTGCCAGTAATAGCGTTTTGCCGCTTCCTTTCTATCTGAATGAACACTTCTGGGACGGCAAAGGCCCACATAAACATATTGATATTTGTTATTTGGTAAAATCAAAAACTGACGTCATTACAGACAATCCAGATGGTGCAAGCGCAATCGGGTGGTTCGATATTAAGGAAATTGAAGAACTTCACGATAAAGGTGATTTATACGAAGACACTCTGACAATTGCAAAATGGATTTTTGATAACAAGGTGTAAAAACTACGTCAATATTCATTATGCTTATGGTTGATTGTTAATCACACAAGCAGTTACACTGAATGGTAGTTATGAATGAGGGTAGCTCGCAAAGCTCTAATTCGCTGGATGTATCCGGCGTGTATAGCAATCGTCAGATCAAAAAGGCGATTGTAGATGGTCATATTGTCTATCACCCTTATATTGAAAAGCACATCGCCGGAAGTAGTATTGATGTCACTTTAGGCCACTGGTATTACCGCACTGAGCGCAATTCTAACGGCGGGTTTTATAATCCTTTTGATGAGGGCGACATATCTAAGTACTTTGAAGGACCGTTTTCCGCAGAAGTCCATCAGATGTGGGCCGAGGCCAACGGACGCAAACTATTCTCTGGAATCCCGCCAGAGCATCCAATTATCGTTCTAGGACCCGGGGAGCGCATCCTAGCTCATACACACGAGTTTATCGGTATAAAGGCTCCTGGAACCTCTACGATGCAGGCTAGAAGCACCTGGGGCCGTAACGGAGTAGCTGTTTGTTTAGATGCAGGGTGGGGAGATCCCGGCTACATCAATCGCTGGACAATGGAAATCTACAACATGAACCAGCATCATAGCGTAGTCCTTCCAGTAGGTGAGCGGATTGCTCAGATTGTGTTCTACCACACCGGTCCAGTTGACGGCCAATACAAACAACTTAGCGGCAAATACCAGACTAATGATGATTCTGACCTGCAAAAACTTATGAGAGATTGGCGCCCAGAACAAATGTTGCCAAAGGGCTACAAAGATTCAAGAAGAAAGCCGAAGGAATTATGAGCCAGGGAAAATTTTTTGTCATAGAAGGAACTGATGCGTCTGGCAAATCTACTCAGTTCAAGTTGCTTGCAGACAGATTAGTAGCTGAAGGCTATGATGTTGTGACCTTTGATTTTCCTCAGTACGACAAAGATTCAAGCTATTTTGTACGTGAATACTTAGCAGGCAATTACGGCCAGACTGATGAAGTCGGCCCGTATACGGCAAGTGTGTTTTATGCTCTTGATAGATATTCGGCTAAGGAAGCAATCCAAGCGGCATTAGACGCAGGCAAAATTGTACTCTCTAACCGGTTTACCGGCAGCAATATGGCCCACCAGGGAACTAAGTTTTCTAATCCAGAAGAAAGACGCGGGTTTTTTATCTGGGAAGACAACTTAGAATTCCAAATGCTTGGCATACCCCGGCCGACGGCCAGTGTCGTCCTGCGGGTTGATGCAAGTACGATCCAGCAGTTAATTGAACTGCGATCGGAAAAAGAAAACCGGCCAAAAGACATCCATGAAGCCGATATGTCCCACATTGAACGTTCGGTGGAGGTATACGATGATCTTTGCACGCTGTTTCCAAAAGATTTCTTGCGTGTCGATTGCGTTAGAAGCAGGAAATTCATGACCCGCGAGCAGATACACGAAATCGTCTGGAGCGCGCTTCAGCCGTCATTGCCGAAAACGACCAAAGAAAAAGGGTCGATTAGTAATGGCGCGGACAACCAAAAAAAGTTGATAGAACAAAACGAAAACGGCGTTACCATCATGACAGAAGCCGGAAAACAGTTCCTGAAAGACGCCGTCACTAGTACAGAGAGCAACGTCTACGCATTCAGCGATCAGATGTCGCCTGTAACCATTGCTGCCGCCATGGCTAGACTGAGCCGCCGCGGGGACGATATGCGTATAACAATATTGGATGAATTTTCCAGCTCTACCAGCAAAAAGGACGAGAAGCTCTTGCAGAGAGTAATCACTGCTTACGGCGATGATTCAGTCCAACAGCTAGTCGGCCAGCATGTGGTCGTGGAAGGCGCAAGCAATCTGCTCACCAAAAAGCTGGAATGGGGAAGATTAGCATCATATCTAGAACAATCAACCCGTTATATATTCTTTGACCAAAAGGACGAACACGGCAAATTCAAATATGTTATTCCAAGTACAATTACAGGCACTACTAGAACGAAATACGTCAAAATCATGGATGAGATTTTTGAACTGTATTCAGGTATGGTCAGAGAGCTTACTGACTACGTACGAAAGTTATCAAAAACGCCAAAAAGCGAACAGGATGCAGCATGGCAAGGTGCGACTAGAGCGCAGGCCTGTGATGCAATTAGGCCGGTTTTGCCAGTCGCAACAAAATCTACAGTCGGGATATTCGCTTCTGGCCAGGCTTTGGAAAGTCTGATTATGCACTTACTCGGTGATGAGCTTGTTGAGTCCAGAGAAACAGGCGAAAAAATGCTCCGCGAATCACGCCAGGTACTGAGCACGTTTTTGGAACGTGCTGACAAACCAGAACGGGGCGGCGCTATGGTCGCTTACCGTGCAAACACCCGCGAGAAAATGAAGGAGCTTGCCGATGAAATGCTGCCTGCTGCGCATTCGACTGACGTAAAAGCAGTTGATCTAATCAGCCACTGGCCGGCAAATGAAATAGATTTAGTAGCGGATATGCTCTATGACCAGAGTAATTTGTCGCTACGCGACCTTAAAACCGCGGTTGATACGTGGAATTATGAAGACAAGGAAAAAGTTTTCAAAGCCTACATGGGCGAGCGGTTAAACCGCCGTCACAAACCAGGCAGGGCGCTAGAAAAAGCTCATTACAGCTGGGATCTAGTTTGTGATTACGGAATATTCCGTGATTTGCAACGACACCGCATGGTTGATGATCTGGCTTGGCAGCAATTGACCCCGCGATATGGGTTTGATGTGCCTGAACTAGTGGAGGAAGCTAACTTAACTGATCAGTTCCAAGAGTGTTTTGATAAATCGCTAGAACTGCACAGTATTTTAATGGCTGCAGGTTTAGAAAACGAAGCTCAATATGCAACCCTGTTGGGGCATAAAATGCGCTGGAAAATTACTTACAACGCCCGCCAGGCATTCCATTTCCATGAACTCAGGACAACTCCGCAAGGCCACCCAGGGTATCGCAAACTAGTTAAACAAATGCACGACAAACTATCTGAAGTTCACCCGATGATCGGCGAAGCCATCAAGTTCGTAAATAAAGATGAGGACCCGGAATTAACTAGATTAGCTGCCGAACGCTACACACAGTTCAAACTAGAAAAACTAAATTGAAGCCCGCAAAAAAGGAGCGTTGAATCTTCTAGTTCCTAGGCCGGTCTTTTCCTCAGGCGTTAGATCTTTGGTGGTTGGAACCGGAACCAAGTTCACCGTCAAAGACAGTATAGGAATTATGAAGCTTTCCCGGATGTCGCTTGGTCTATCTGTCTCAACGCCAAGAATCTCAAATAAACCTATATTAAGCGGCGTATCTGATGGAATGCAGTCGCCGTCCTCAGTCAATACCGCTTCAATAATCGGCGGATAAGTAATAGATTCGCCATGCTGAAGCATGTCAACAACGTGTCTTCCTATGTCTTTACCTTTCAAATACTCAAGAAGTTCCGGGTCTCCGGTCTCTATCGCTAGTTTTTCGAACCTCACCCTTGCTTCATCGGGGGATATTGCTTGCAATACCCTTGCTTTCGTTTCTATATAATCGTCCAGGTGCTTACCCATGTCTACCTTTCATTGTA
>CAZTWI010000064.1:0-4337 GCA_964617685.1 uncultured Candidatus Saccharibacteria bacterium
GATTCATGTGCCATTGGATTTGTTTTAACGCCTGGCTAGATCATCAATCTGGCGAATATACTGATCGTGCGATGATTAACTGGCTTAAGCTCCAAACGCCCGATACATCGGATATCGTTGCGTCGTATGAGGCAATGAAGATTACGACTGTTGGCAATCAGAGTCTGCAAGCACTTGTGTCTATGGGGCCAATCCTAGACAGTAGAGGCCGCGGTAACATTTCGATGAGCGACATCAATGATCGCGACAACATCATTGAAGCCATATATAAGATCAGCGGTAAAAGATCTAGCGACACAAGAGACACTAAACTGGTTGCCTGTGTTAACCACGTAATGACTAAATGGATTGATGATCTAACTGCAGGGTGGTAAGTGCTTTAATGTAAGTCGCAACACTTACCTGTTAAGTAAATACTCCTGATACGGGACCGCTAAGATTATCCTCCATTTGGCTATCTCATCTCTAATTTCGTGTAAAAATAACTCAAGATATTGCACCAATAAGATAGCCCCACCCCGTGTGGGGTTTTCTTATTAGTTTGAGCTAAGACTCTAAATCTCGGCCGAGTAAAGTAATCAATAGTCGAGAGTTGTAGCCACCCTTGCCCAGTCCGACTGGGTCAAGGGCTTAGAGTCTCTTAACCCGCACCAATTATTTAACTTTTGACTGTTTTCCAAGTATAAATTTCTGCGAAGGGCTCATTGCTTTATCGCTGCGGTGAATACATCCAATCCAACAGCAAGGACGACGTTTCCCCTCGGCAAGCTCCGGGATAGCGCGTTCAATGTGTTTCTGTCTGGTCTGCTCTTGTTTCACAGTGACAGTCCAACAAATCCACTCGTTTCGTGCAAGCGGTGTTAAACTTTCCCATGTCGCAAGAGCTTCGGCAGAAGAGGCTAAGGCTTTCCGTAAATCTGTTGGTAGTTCGTGCGCTACGCCGCCGGCTATTTCTTTGGTCATATATGTATGATATCTCAGGAAGTATTTCTTTATCAAGAAACATCTGGGTCTTTCTCGTCCGTGGCAGCCAGTTTGTTATCATATATATAAGTTGATCTAAAGAAAACCCTTGATAGCTACCAAGCAAAGCACAACCAGTTCCGTATTGTTGATGTACCCAAAATACAGTATCTGATGTATGACAGACACGGTGATCCAAACACCAGTAAGGAGTTTCAAGATGCCGTTACTGCCCTGTATCCAGTGGCGTACAAACTCAAGTTCGCAAGCAAAGTAGATTTGGGCAAGGTTCGATTTGAAACACTTAATGAGGGCAAATGCGCACAGACCATGCATATAGGCTCATTCGACGATGAAACCGACGTCTTAGCAAAAATGCATAATGAATTTATCCCCGAAAATAATCTCAAAATAGTTAAAAACATCATGAGATCTATCTAAGTGATTTCAGAAAAGTAACTCCTGACAAACTCCGCACAATTCTGCGGCAGCCGGTTGCAGGCTAGATAACCACTATATTCTTGTACGGAAAAAAACCGCGAGCAGAAACAACGCGCCACTGATGATAAATAGAATATAGGCTGCGATACCGGCTACATTTCCAACTGTTCCAAAGCCGTATCCGCTAGTAAGCAGCAGGCCTCTAAGCGTTTCACCCTGAAATAGAGATTGTTTTTGCTGTTGTAGTTTTTCATTAGTTGGGTCTTTTGCGGCCTCTGCGCTAACTTCAGCATATACTTTGCCGTCGGCAACTTTTTTCAGGTGCCGGCCAATATATCCATTGGCATATGCCTCTGCTTTTTGTGGTGAATCCACAAGCTGGCCTGCGTATTGCTGCAAATCCGGATATACTTCCGGATCAAGCGCTGGACTACCTTTTTCTGGAAAATATATCTTTTGAGCAGCCAGTTCATTCCTTACCATATCACTTGTAAAGTTATGAGCCCACAAAGCCAGTCCGCCTATCACAATTAATAGGAGGGCGACGATCACGGACAGATACATGAACGTCTTGTTTACTTCTTGATTTTGAGATTTTGATTTTTGTTTCGCCATTTTATTTCCTTTCAGGGAAAATTAGTTGTTACTCTTATCCTAACTTTAAATGTAAAATAAATATGTGACAGAGATCACATTTTATTCAAGTAGCAGTAGGTGAAGTGATGGACCAGAAGATAGTTGATAAATTAACTGAACATTTTAGTCAAAGTACCGAGAAGACTTACCCTAAAGGCAAAATAATAACTCTAGCTAATCAAGAACCGGAGGGAGTAACTTTTTTATTGGATGGAGTTGTTGAGCAGTACGATATAACACCTGAGGGCAACAAAGTCACAGTCAATATATTCAAACCTCCGGCATTTTTTCCTATGTCCTGGGCGATTAATAAGACTCCCAATACTTATTTCTACGCTACACTTACTGATGTCAGACTGAAACAAGCTAATGCGGATAAAACTGTTGCTTTTCTGCAGGCTAATCCAGACATCACATTCGACTTATTAAGCCGGGTTTACAAAGGAACTGATGCACTACTAAAGAGAGTCGTATTGGCCGCCAGCGGTGTTGCGGCCAGCCGTCTAGTCTTTGAATTAATCATCGAAGCTTACCGTTTCGGTACGGAAATAAATACCGGCTCTTGGCTGATTTCGCTAAAACAAAATGCTCTGGCGGCGCGGTGCGGACTTGCAAGAGAAACGGTAAGCCGCGAGTTACACAGATTAGAGAAAAATGACTCTCTGACATTAACTAAACAAGGAATTGTTATTGACATAAAGAAGCTCGAGAAAATCGCTGAACGTAGCTATTTGAATTACGGATAGTTTAATAACGACAAAAAATGATGAAATATTGGTTAAAATCCATGCATCTAGCGTTAACCGTACGGATGACGGGTTTTTACGCGCTAAACCTTGGATAGTGAGAGGATTTTCTGGAATAACAAAACCAAGGCGGACAATTTTGGGGTGTGAATTTGCAGGAACTTTAGAAGAAGTCGGAGCAGACGTATCAAAATACAAGCTAGGCGACAAAGTCTTTGGAGTAAAGAGAGGTCTCTTCTCTATTCCCAAAAATAACAAAGAAATCATTGAATTCCTGAGAGATCGTGTTGAAGATGGTAGCTTTAAGCCCGTGATTGACCGAACTTACACCCTTGAACAAATCGTTGAAGCCTTTAACTATGTAGAATCTGGTCAAAAAACCGGAAATGTCGTAATTACTATTAAACATGGTTAAGTTTTTGATATAGTTAGACTATGAATGGTGAGCAACTTTCTGCACCCACGCCGGAGCAGATGTATGAACAGATGACCGGTAAAGAATTGGTTCAGGGTTATTTATCCGACGCCATCCCTGGGCAGGCAGTAATGGGACGACTTTTGGATGATATAGATCTTGCTGACATTGCCGAAACAGGCATACCGGTTGGTGGTGATGAAATAAAAGTAGAGGACTATCTTGAAGTTGCTAGGAAACATGAAGGAGCCTTGTCTGGTATTCTCAAATTTGTTGCTCTAGACGAAAAAGACGAAAAAACAAAAGAAGCAATGAGACGAATGATCCTAGGTTACATCAACAGATAACAATATAAGTGGGTAGTACGTGTCGTCAGAAAGCCAATCACCAACAGCTGTTATAAATACTGTGGCCCTACAAGCTCCTCAATTAGAAGCTAGCAATGATACTTTCAGGCATGTACATACTGATGGGTCTGTTGAAACTGTTGTCGGCAGGGAACAGGCCCTGAGACTCTGTCCGGAACTTGGAAGAATTGCAAGCAAGGACCCGGAGATGGCAAATTCTTTACTTGATATATCAAACATTGAGATCCCTGATCTAGATATTGATAGCTTGCTTGCTGAGAAATTTGAAAGAGATGATAAAGCTAAATCTGATACTAAGGAAACTAACCCACCGAAAGTCGCAGAAAAAATACAAATCAAAAATTCTATTGAAACTAATTCTAAGGTTGTGCAACCAACCTTAGAATCTATTCGCACTACAGATATTAGCTCCAAGATTTCAGAGTTGCTAATTGCAGAACAAGCTAGAAAACAGCTGTTGGCTGAGCAAACGCAAAAATCAAAGACTCTTGAAGAGAAACCAAAAACAGAAAAAACTAAAAAAGACGAAGCTGCAAACCGCAAAGTAAAAACACCAACACCCCCTAAGTTAGTTAAAGCGATTGAGAAACCAAAGCCGGAAGAGAAAAGCAAGATCCGAAACACTCCGGCTAAAAAGCTGCCTCTCCCGACCGTAAAGACCAAAAATAACACCGAAAAACTCAAACCGGCTAATAAAGCTAAAACTGTTGTTGAATCAAAGAACGTGCATCATCGTGAATCTACTGCCCCAGCCATAAAACCAAATGA
>CAZTWI010000065.1:0-3898 GCA_964617685.1 uncultured Candidatus Saccharibacteria bacterium
TTACTGAATAAACGAACGGTAATAGGATCACAATTGCAATTGCAAGTTCTCCTAGAGCTCCTAGAACCACACTAAGCAGTGCGGTTGCTATCATTATTTTTGTACGTTCCAATTTAGCATGCTTTTGATATGCATAAAGCCCAATTAGGAAAAGTCCACCGCTTGCAACGTCTAGTATCGGCAGTCTGCCGACGTTTAATAATGGATAGACAGGTGTTCGATATATAAAGGCAGAGGGCACTCTTAATATGTTTCTTGGAATTGACCCCCAGTCGATCGTCGACGGCAATAGCAGCCATTGTTTGAACAGGTCGGGATTATTAACAAAACTGATTACAAGCGGTAGAATTACCAATAGCCCGGCAGCTATAGCTGTATATATAACCGATCTTTTGATAGATTTTATTGTATGGAGTAATTTCCGACCAAAAAGTATCATCATGAGTAGGAAAAAATATGGTGCTCCAGGAACATACAACAGACCAGCTGATATAACTATCAAAGTAAACGGAGCAACTCTTCTGGAGCTTCCATGTTGAAGCCAAAGCAAGAGAGAGACTACAATAGACCAGCAGAATAATAAAACTAACGGTGCGGCCAACCTACCAACTGCCAGAACAGTTGCGTTAGTAGCAAACATAGCTGTGCTAAATAGTGCGATTCTATCACTGTGCCACCTCTTTAAAATTCGATATAGCGCAACAACGCAGAAGCCAAAAAAGATAATGCTTACAGTACGAACAGCCTGTACGTTTTGCGAGAACTGTAATGCAACGTATGATGCGCCTTTGTGTAGCAGAGAAAGTGGGTTTTCGGATATTGCGGTAATACTTTGAGTACTTTTAGAATACAAGATTTCTGTTTCGGCAAAAGAGTTAGGAATTGTACTAAGTTGGATTCCGACCGCAGTTAACAGTATAACCAGTAGCAAACCGTACAAAGCTTGCCTGCGCCAAAAAAAATCCCGCATCCACTCCCAGGACAATATAATATTATTTTGAAATTTATTCTTCACCACTCAGACCCTAGTATATCAGTGAAAAAGCACGAGGACTAGTTATCGAATGGCGGCGGATCTTGTTTTTTGTCCAAATTAAGCATTTTCTGGCGTTCCCGGTCAAAGTAAATCTCGATTTTTCCGGTTGGTCCGTTTCTATGTTTGCTAATAAAAATATCTAAAATATTCGGTTTTTCTGATGTGTCCGGGTTGTAGTAGTCGTCACGGTATAGGAACAGCACGACGTCCGCATCCTGCTCGATAGATCCGGATTCACGAAGGTCTGAAAGCTGCGGTATCTGCGGGCTTCTGCTTTCAACAGACCGGCTTAACTGGCTAAGCGCGATAACCGGTACATTCAGTTCGCGGGCCACACCTTTAAGTCCGCGGGATATTTCCGATATTTCCTGAACGCGGTTGCCGTCGCTTTTGAATTTAGATCCGCCGCTCATCAGCTGCAAATAATCAACGATTATTAGACCAAGTTCTCTTTTGTGAGCTTCCCTGCGGGCTTTTGTTCTTAGATCGCTGACAGTTATGCCTGGACTGTCATCAATAAATATTTGCGCTTCACTGAGAGCTCCCATAGCATGTCCGATTTTTTCAAAATCGCTGTCTGATAAATTTCCCGTACGCAAATTCCAAGAGTTTACTCCAGCCTCAGATGCTAGCATTCTGTCAACTAGCTGTTCTTTGCTCATTTCTAGAGAAAACAGCAAAACCGGCTTTTCGGACTTAACTGCAATATTTTGAGCCAAGTTTAAGGCCATGGCGGTCTTTCCTATAGACGGACGGGCTGCCAGGATTATCAGATCACTCTTCTGAAAACCGGCAAGCTTGTTATCCATATCCCGGTAGCCGGTTGGAATGCCGCGTATTGCGCCTTTGTCTTTGTGGAGTCCATCCAAACGATCAAAACTATCTGCCAGAATTGCCTCCATGCTGATAATATCGTTTCCAACGTGGCGCTGGCTAACTTCAAATAACTTAGCTTCAGCCTCTTCGACAAGTTCAGCGATAGTGCGTTTTTCGTCATGGCCAATCTGCGCTATTTCATTACTTGCACTAATCAGCCGGCGTCTGATAGATTTGGTCGCAACAATTGACGCGTATTGCTCGGCATTCGTGGAAGTTGGGACGGTGTTTGTCAGTTGGGTTAGATATGCTCCGCCTCCAATTTCTTTCAAGACTCCATCGGCTTTTAACTCTTCACTCAGTGTCAAAACATCAATAGGCGACTGTTGTTCGTAAAGGTGCAATGCGGCTTCATAAATCTGCCTGTGCCTTTCGTCATAAAAGTCTATCGGCCTGACAATGTCTGCAACCTTTACAATTGCGTCAGGGTCAATGATTATCGCGCCAAGCAAGCTGGCTTCAACATCGACACTTTGAGGTGGTTCAAACTTTTGATTGGGATTCATTTGGGTTCTCTTTCTATGATTCTAACAACTCTGCCCCGCCAAAGATATTGCTTACGTTTTCTAAAGTGTCATCCGAACGCGCAGGTATTTTAGTTTGGGGCTTTGCAGACTGTTTTTTCCGAACAACCGAATGAATTTCATAAGTATTACCAAGCTGATCGTTAACGATAGATTTAAGAGTTGACATGTTTTTCGGCTGTTCAAGCTGTTTCTTGTGAAATTCAAATTGAAAAGTAAGAGTAATCTTTTCTCCATCAACATGCGTATCGGCCATCCGCAAAACGCCGTAAAGCGTATTGTGTGTAGTTTTGAGAACGTTTAGCACGTCATTCCAAGAACTATTCTGAGAAATCTCCAAGGAAGTTACTGCCTCGACCACGGCATTTTCTGCCTTTGCGTCGGATTTTTCCGGGACAGACGTTAAACTGCCAACGCTATACTTTGGATTAGGTATCGCCTCAACTATCTCAACTTCTGTGATTAATTCTTCAGAGTCAGGCAGTTCATTCAGCAGTTTTAGTGTCGCTTCCGACTCGGTGTCCGCGGCTTCTAAGCTTGGTTTCGGATCTCGCTTGGGTGCTTCATCCGCGATTTTTTGCTGAATATCTTCATATTGGACTACTTCTAAGAATGCTATTTCAATAGCTTCGAATGAACTATAAGTACCTGTTAGAGGTAGTAGAAGTTTCATGAGTTCGACCGACCGCTTAGGTTCTAGGATTGGTGAGTTCGTAACCAGACTGTTCTTCAGTAATTTTATAATTGACTGTGCGATGGTTGATGGGTTCGACCCTTGCTCTCTCAATGTTTGAATACTGTTAAATATTTCCGCACTGCTATTATCTGCTACTGATTTCACTAATTGTTGCAAAACATCATCATTCGGAACACCAAGCAGTACAGATATGTCCTCTTTGGTGATCTTGCCGCTGGCTACGCTGGAAATTTGATCAAGCATACTAATACTGTCCCTGAAGCTGCCTCGTCCGTGGTTTGCAATTAATTCTAAAGCATCGTCAGTTATTTCTAACTTTTCAGAATCTGCTATTTTTCTTAAATGTAATACAGCAGATTCTTTTCCAATAGGTTTGAAACTGTATCTTTGCGTACGGCTGATAATTGTATCTGGTACTTTGTGCGCTTCGGTTGTAGCTAATATGAATACAACATGTTTAGGAGGCTCTTCAAGCGTTTTCAGAAGCGCGTTGAAGGCTTCTCTTGTTAACATATGGACTTCATCAATAATATAGACTTTGTATTTTGCCGAAGTCGGCATGATGTTTACTTTATCCCTTAGGTCTCTTACCTCATCAATTCGCCGATTGCTGGCTGCGTCAATTTCAATAATGTCTAAATGAGTTGCTTCGTCGTCATATGGGATGCCGTTTATTTCATATGCCAGAATTCTTGCGACAGAAGTTTTGCCGACGCCCCGAGGACCCGTAAATAGATAGGCGTGGCTGATAGAACCCTTTTTTAG
>CAZTWI010000065.1:3908-4336 GCA_964617685.1 uncultured Candidatus Saccharibacteria bacterium
CTCCATCTCGCCGCCGCGATCGAGTCCGGCTGTGATGTGTTTCTGACCAACGACAGTGTCCAGTGATTTGGGCCGGTATTCCCGGTACAGCGCCTTTCCCATGCTACCTAGAATTATGAAGGATGAGTATTGATTTATAAAGTTCTTATATACAACAGCCAAGTGGAGAGGAATCTAAGTCTTAGTACTTAGTTCTTTGAAGTAACATGCTCCACATAAACTTTCGTAAGTTATACTCTTTGATCCATCTATTGCAACTTGTGAGCCTTCAAATACAAATTCATCATCAATCTTGCGGCCGTTTAGCATAGCCTTTTTGCCGCATCTACAGATAGTTTTAAGCTCTTCCAACGAGTGGGCAAGCGCGAATAAACGCTCGCTTCCCGGGAAGAGTTTTGTTTGAAAATCAGTTCGTAATCCGTAGCAAA
>CAZTWI010000066.1:0-4311 GCA_964617685.1 uncultured Candidatus Saccharibacteria bacterium
AACAAAATTGGGAGAAACTCAAACTCAAAGAAGGTAAAAAATCAGTTCTGGAAGGGGTTCCAAAATCGCTTCCTGCGATGGTAAAGGCTTACCGCATTCAGGAAAAAGTAAAAGGTGTGGGGTTTGAATTCGAAAATTCGGAAGACACATGGGCAAAAGTTCAGGAAGAAATTAATGAATTTAAAGCTGAAACCGATGGAAACAAACGTGAACAGGAATTCGGAGACGTTTTATTTTCTCTAATTAATTATGCGCGATTTACCGGAATCAATCCGGAAGATGCGTTGGAACGAACCAATAAAAAATTCATTTCAAGATTTCAGAAAATCGAACAATTGGCAAACAAACAAGGGAGAAATATTTCGGAACTTTCGCTGAAAGAACAAGATGAACTTTGGGAAAAGGTGAAAAAACTATAGACATCATACACGAAACATAAGATTTAAGACTCCCGGAGGTTTTTCTTGACAATTTTACCATCAATTATTCTCTGCGGTAAGTTATGCAGACTCCACAATCGATTCTGAAAGGTATGCAGATCTTTGATTGTGTTGATTCTAATTTGTGTATTCTCATTCAAAAAGGGGCTTTCGCCCCCCAACTAACTAAACTAATTATGGATAAAATTCCTAACCATTATTTTCAATATTTTAATCTATAACTCTGAGGCCATATACCTTTTTTCTAAAAGTTACAGATGTGGAAGGCTCTGAGAGCCTTCCACATTCCATAACCCATAGGTCGGACGATCAAAGTGGTTTTCTTTATGAGTCATTCCTTTCGGGATCTATCACATCAATTACTTCCAATAACTCCAGTTAATTCCATCATATACGGCAAGCGTATCACTTACCGTATCATAGACAACTGTTCCGGCTATAGCTCCTTTTATTGTCAGATCCGGATCAGACACTTGGGGCAATACCAGCGCTTGTGTGGTGGATTCCAGTATCAGGATACCCGGCTTGGTGGTTGTACCCGAACCTATGATAACACCATCACTCACATCGGTACCGGAATTGGAGAAAGAATGTTGAACGCCCGATGCCTGCTCATTTTCCGTCAGGTTGGTCCAGTTAGCATTTGTCCCACCATTCTTTTCTTCCAATACCTTTACCGAGTTATCGGTTGTGTCAAAAACAAAGGTTCCTCCCGCTGCTCCCGGTGCAGATGCCACTGAGGGCAGTATGATCCCTTTTGCTTCCGTCCCGAATTCCAGAAGCACACTACCATTGGTCGGAACCGGATCGAGATCACTGGTGATGATCACCTGTGCCTGCATTTCATTTACGACCAATAAGGCACAAAAGATAGCTGCTGTTATAATTGTTTTTTTCATTTTTCTTGTTTTAAATATTGTACGTTTTGCCTTTATTGCTTAAAGGCAGATTTCTATAAAAAATTATACTTTTTAGACTAAAAGAGTCCGAAGATGTAAAGTTTCACAGTACCCCGGCGGACTCCGTCCCTTAGTCAATTGTACTTTATTCGTTACATGCTCTTTCTATACAGTTCCAGCCAGTTCTTGCAGGGTCCACATCCGGCAGGACTCCCCTGTAAAGCTGTACACAATCCAGATCAGTGTTATAGATCAACATTCCGTTCAGTGGCGTCAGAAGATCTCTCTGTGCGGTGGTCATGTGTGTGATTACAAACCCTTTCTCCGCACTATCCAGTACGATATACCCGTTTGGAACACTTTCCGGCCATCCGTTTACCGTCGGGCTGCCCTTGGTAAGGATACCTACCTTGGCAAAACCGTCCGGTATGCCTGCCGATCCCGGTTTTACGCAACCTTTTATCAGGAAGTAATAATCTTCCACTTCACCATCTTTTGCATAGGAATCGGGAGTGGCACCGGTACTGAAATCAGTATCCGACGAGATCCTGAAACGTGCAAAGACAACATCCCTTGTATCAGTAAATATCTGGTTGCCCCAGGTAACAGATACCGTTACATTATTGCTTCCGTCAGGAATAACTGCAGAAACCGCTTTTTCACCGCTGTCAAAAATCCCGTTTTGGTTCCAGTCTATCCAACCGACGATATAAGCATCCCTGCCGGAATTGTTCGTCGCGGTAACATCCACGGAATAGCTGGTGACATTATTGGATGAGATAGACGGAAACGAAACGACCCCGCTTTCATCATCTGTACCGGTGATGTCGTCCGCATTTGCATTGGCCGATGCCGTACCGGAGCTTTCCGCATCGGTATTGGCTGTTCCCATTTTCAGCAGCTGTGCGGTTCTCTCATAATTGAGCTCAATGATATGGGAAGGTGCGGCAGCAGTCGTGTAGGTTTCCGGCGCATCGCCAAAATCATTGCCCAGGCACCAGGTCATGTTCCGTATCAAAAGACCCTGAAGCCCCGGTTCGGAATAAGCTTGTATCATGATCTCATTTACACCCGGATGAAAGCCATCGGTCATCTCTATGTATTTTCCGTTGGTGTTGTACTCGCCTCCCGGCGTGATGTTCTGGTCCACCCCGTTCACAAATACCCGTACTATGGTATTGTCCACCCAAATATTAAACTTGATCCTGAGGTTATCTGCAAAAGACTGATCGTCAATACTGAAGCGGTAACGGTAAAAATAGGTATTCTGATCACCGCCTCCGGGATATGCTCCAGAAGTGTTATAAAGCACATCTTCTCTGTTCTGTGCTGCTCCTATCCAGGAATAGTGGTTAGGGAGAGGAGCATTCCAGGCAACAGACGTATTTACTACTATTGCCGGATAAAAGCTAAGCGCGGCCGTGCTGGAATAATCATACGGGCTGGATGTTGTCCATTTATTATTCGGCAGGGTACCTGCAGGATCAGTTATATATGCCACTTCCCAGTTACTGTCTAACGCGGAGCTGCCTTTTCTGCTCGTAGCAGTTGCGGATCCCGAATTGAACATCCAGGCATTTCCGCAGTCAATAACGGGATAAGCATCGCTGCTGTTGCAGACAATGGGCAGCAACTCGGCTATGCTTTCACCGCTGTTTTTTACAGTAAACCTCAGGTAACGGGCGTTGTAAACATCTAAAAAGTTAACATTGACCGGAATGCCTCTGCTTCCTATAGGAGGGGGCATCGTACCTGAAGATATTACCGTTGTCCAATCGACATTGTCGGTACTGACTTCTACGAAATACTCCGTAACGGTATTTGGATTTATTGTATCCGGATAATACACAAGCCCCGCAAGATCAAGGGTACTGCCGTAATCCACCTGTACATATTGATTGATGCCATTGGATCTCCAACTGATACCAGTAACCACGTTGTTATTGATAATTAAAGAAGGAGAGCCGGTCCCACCGTTTGCGGTAGCGCTCCATGTACCGGGATTCGTCAGGACATCCTGCTGGTCTGTAGGGCATCCGGCTGTGAGCGTGACCTTGTAATCTTCCACTTCTCCGTCCTTTGCATATGAATCCGGTGTTGCCGCGGTATTGAAGTTCGGGTCTGACGAAATCCTGAAACGCGCATAAGTGAAATTACTAGTGTTGGCAAATGTCTGATTAGTCCAGGTAAGAGACCTCACACTGTTACTTCCTGTAGCGATTACTGAGGAAACCGCTCTTTCCCCAAGGTCAAAGATCCCATCCTGGTTCCAGTCTATCCACGCAACAATATAGGCATCTCTGCCGGAGTTGTTGGTGATGTTGGTTACAATGACGGAATAACTGGAGACATCCGTGGAAACGATCAACGGGAATGAAGCAACACCATTTTCGTCATTGGTGCCGGTGTTATTGTCTGTGTTCGCGTTGATGGAAGGCGTGCCGGAATTTTCCGCATCGGTGTCATTTGTGCCCATTTTCAGCAGCTGCGCGCTTCCGTCCGCGTTGGTCTCAATAATATGCGAAGGTGCATCGGTTGTCCCGTAGGATACCGGCGCGTCACCAAAGTCATTGCCGATAAAGTAGGACATATTCTGCATCATAAAACCATGTTGCGGCGGTTCAGAATAGGCCTGTACCATAATTTCATTTACGCCCATCTGAAAATCGTTCTCAAAAGTAACGTCACGATATATGCCGGCAAAATTGGAATCCGGCGGCACAGTGGGTACCAGGTTTTGGTCTATCCCGTTCACATAGACCCGCACTATGGTATTGTCTGCCCAGAAGCGGAACTTGAGCCTGAGGTTATTGACGAAAGAAACATCGCTTATGTTGAACCGGTAGCGGAAAAAATAAGTGTTCTGGTCACCATTGGGAGGATTATAACTGCTATTGGTGTCAGAAAGTATATCTGTTCTGGATGATGTTGCTGACAGCCAGCCATAGTTGGTACCGTTACCCGCCCATCCG
>CAZTWI010000067.1:0-4273 GCA_964617685.1 uncultured Candidatus Saccharibacteria bacterium
GACAAAAAGAAAGCCTTGCAAACCGTCCCTGCCGCCGATTGTTTCTGTGACTGTTCCCAGAGTACCAGTATGTAGCTGGTAGCAATTCGGCAGAGAATCGCATGACATTAGCAATACACCGTTATCCTGATGCACCATGTCCCAGCCGTCGGGAATCTTTATATCATACTCGTTACTTTTAAATTCAAACCAGTTTTGTGAAATCCTCTGCCCTACAGCCTTATTTCCCTCTGTAGTTTGGGCATTTTCAACAGTTGATACTTGCTGGCTATTATCTTCACTATCGGTTTTATCTTTTTTAGTTAATAAATAGCTTAATCCGCTAACAAGAGTTATTAATAAAACAAAAAGCAGTATGAGAACTAGTCTTGCGTGTCTATGATGCTGTGGTTCTGGATGATTTTTTCTTGAATCTTCAATTTTTTTTAACTCCTCGTCAGAATAACTCGTAGGCTGCCAATCTTCTGGATACATTTAAAACTTTCCCTTTTGACTTATCTAAAGCATAACAACTATTGTGTCAAAATCATAGCTAATGCCATAGCCGCCATACCAAAGTCTTCAACGAAACTAACAGTAGACAATGGCAGTTTTATAAAATTTCCTAAGCAGACACAATGAACTTTTTGCTTTTTTATCAAAGCGTTAAGAACACCGGCGCCGCTAATCATGGATATTACTAATACAAACACAATAGTCGCGAATTTCCCATAGCCAAGAAGGAATATTATTCCAATCGTTAGCTGAATAAATGGATACATATAAGCATAGATAATGCTTCTTTTAGCGATTAAGTCATAGGTCTGAAAACCATATGCAAACTCTTTAAGACTGAATAGCTTGAAGCCTGCAAATATAACAAAGAAAACGCCCATAAATGCATCTAGAAAATTTAAATTCCCTACTCGCATGACAATAAGCGAGTCTAGTAATACAAAAACAAGAACGCCTGCAAGTTTTAAATATTCAAGCCGGTAGTTTGTAGCGTGTTCATGATTCATAAAACAACCCCCTTCTATAGCCCCGTGCCTATTGTCCTAAGTATAACCTATACCAGTCATGCAAAGACAGCTCTTGCGCTCGTGTGGTAACAGGTATTTCTGCTTTGTCCAGAAGTTCTTCTGTTTCTTCTTTTGATATGCGCAAGCCCCCGCTCAATGAGTTACGCAGTGTCTTTCGCTTTTCGGAGAATCCAGCCTTAACAAGATTAAAAAACTTCTGTTCATCGACATTAAACAGTTTGTTTTCTCTTCTACTCAGTACTACGACTTGGGAATCCACCTTTGGCGGGGGAGTAAATAATTCTGCGGGGACTTTGATATCTAGATTACATTCAAAATAGAACTGGGCAGTGACGCTTAAAATCCCCATTTGTCCTGGGCCCGCACAGATTCGCTCTGCAACTTCTTTTTGGATTAACAAAACTGCTAGGTCAGGCGGATTGGTTGTCTCGCTGATTGATCGAATTAAATGACTTGTTAAATAATAGGGGATGTTCGCTATAACTTTATATTTTTCTGGCATTTTAGAGAAATCAAAAGTTCTTACGTCGCCTTCGATTATTTTTACAGTATCTGTTTTTGCATATTTTTTCTCTAAATTTTTAATTAAATCCTGATCAAACTCAAGAGCAGTTATTACCGCGCCTGCTACCACCAAAACATCTGTGAGCGTACCCAAGCCCGGACCGATCTCGAGAACTTCGTCGCCAGGCTGTACATTGCCAGCCAAAACTATAGCTTCTAAACTAGTTGGATCATGCAGCCAGTGCTGCCCCAAAGCCTTCTTCGTGTTATTTACTTGAGCCCCCGGCACATACTTCATAGTTAAATTTCATACCTATCTAATTGATTTACTTTCAACTTAGATAGCACCGGATTAACTACGCCTGTTAGTACTTTATTAATAGACACATCATTAACTATAGAGTCGATAAAACCAACAATTTTATCAGCATCGCTGTCTTTAGTTACAGCAAAACGAACACAATTTTCCTTATCATTAGAATTTTCTACGAGCACATCAAACTCCTGACTTATTGAATATTTGCGTATGCGACCACGGAATTTAACTCCGTGGATTGAAGTACTCTCAGAAGTAATCTCATATATATCCCAGCTAATCATTTAACTCCATTATACCAATAAAGTTTTTAGGTGTGTTTTAGGTGACGCAGAATGAGATAAAATTGTTGTTCTTCTGAGCACAAAAAGTGAAGGCGTACGCTATGGTACGACGAACTTTTTTGCCGCAAGAAAACAACGATTTTAGCCATTCAGGCATTCTCCCAAATGCCGATGCGTTATCTAAGACTACCACCAGCCTTGAGCGAGCCATGCATTATACGCTCCCTGCCACCCGCCGTAACGAGAAGAGTATCCGCTGCACCAGCGCAGCTGAGTCACCGGATTAGTCAAATAATCCGCGCCAGCACTTGCCATTTTACTGGCAGGTAATGACTGGCATAGTCCGTAGGCGCCAGAGCCCGCATTAAATGCACCGGGCCTCCAGTTTGATTCATGGCTGACTATAAAATCAACATACGGATAATCTGACTCAGCAATCCCAGCCGCAGCCATTAAAGAGGCTTTGTCCCCCGAAACATTAATCGTCGCACTAAGCGTTGCTAGTTTAGTTCCCCTCACTTTGACCTCGTTTACAGGATTTAGTGTAATGATTGTCTGTATTTCACGCCGGCTGATTTCAACACCGTCTTCCTCTATGATTTCATAAATAACGGCTCTTTCTCCGTTGACTCCGGCAACTGCAATTTCTGTTTTGCCTACTTCAACGTCTGGATCAGTCCTTGTCTCTGTTGCGTACGGGACTGGTTCAGTTATTGCTAGTGTTTTAACTCCCGGCCGATTCACAGATATCAGCATTCCCGGTTTGATTCGTGTTGATGTGTCCGATGGTTGAGTTGTCTCGCCCTCTTGAATCGATACTCCTTCTTCTTCCAGCACTTCTGCGACTGTGCCGCTGGTTGTTCGAATCTTTGTTAGGACACCGTAAACATTCAATTGGACTTCAATAGAGCGGTCAATTATCAACTGTTCGCTAGCGCTAGATTCTAGCAGACTCTCATCACGACGGCCAAAGTAAGCATCGTCTTCAGGTAATAATTTGATTCCTGCATCGCTTGCCACGAGTCTCGGCGCGCGCTGTGCGCTAAGGAAAGTTATGGTTCTGCCTTCGTCGATAATTTCTACCGGGCGGGCACGATAAACATTTATCTGCGTATTGTTTTCTAGGATAAATTCATCTATGCCAGGTTCAACGATGTCTTCTTCTATTATTGCAACGTTAGCCCGATCTAGTAAGTCGCCGACAGTTTTTGCCCGGGTAGAAAGTGTCTGCTGTCTACCATCGACATACAGATTAACGATTCGGGTGTCTTTAGCGCCGCCGTCAGTAGCACCTACTGTTACAAACATTCCCATCCCAAAGAAAACAATCACAAAAAAAGTAGTAACAGGAAGTAAGAAAGGATGGCGCAACAAAAATTTGGCCTTTTTCTTGGCCTTCTTGTGAGTTCGTTTTAGAACTTTCTTGGTTTTATGTATCATCTTGTATAAACGGCTTGGTTTTTTAAACACAAAAAGCCAAAGTATATTATATCACTCTATCCCTGTTAGTCGGCTCTCGTAAGGAGTTTTTGATTCAGATCTTCTTTATTGGAGCAAAACCAGCGTTTAGTTTCTTAGTCCCCTTGCCACTGAAATAAATCGCCAGATTTTCACCGTCGACCTCCATTATCGTCCCAATACCGAACAGCTGGTGCTGAATTTTATCACCTTCATTATAATCAGCTACATACCTTGGTTCATCGGCTGGCTGTTTTCCCAGGTTACTCGCCCAATCGTTTAAGGAACCTTGCGACGACTGCAAGAATCCACTGCGGGAACCAAGGCCAAGGCTCATTTCTTGAACTGATTCGCCGGAAATCTCTGAAAGACATCTAGCCGGTGCATTATGCTGGGTAGTTCCGTATATCATTCGGCTGGCAGCATGCAGCATGTAGAGTTCTTCTTTTGCGCGAGTCATTCCAACGTAGCACAGACGACGCTCTTCTTCCATTTCTGATTGATCATATAAAGCTCTGCTATGCGGAAAAATTGTTTCTTCCATTCCGACCATAAAAACTACCGGGAACTCCAGACCTTTCGCAGCGTGAAGCGTCATAAGCGTCACTACTGAGGATCCAAAATCAGCGGAATCCAAATCGCTGATCAGAGCCACTTCCTCTAAAAAGCCGGCCAGTCCTAGTTCGTTG
>CAZTWI010000068.1:0-4259 GCA_964617685.1 uncultured Candidatus Saccharibacteria bacterium
AAATATTTGGCATCCCACAAAAAATGAAGATACATGTTAACTTGAAATAACCTGTCAACAGAAGAAATCCGGCAAATACTACAACAGTTCTCACCAGATCAAAGGCTACCAAACTTTCTGGCTTATAACTAGTGTTACCAAGCCACTATTTTTTAAATAAATTTTTTTACAAATAAAATCAAGTCTTCATCTTTTAGTCCAATGTTGGTCATATAGAGGGGGGTTTGGGCGCAAAGTTTCACCCTCTCGCCATGATCCTGTGACGAGCGCGGTAGAATTTTGATCAAAGTCGCGAATTCAGAATTCGCGACTTTGTATCGAATTCGCGACTTTAAAAAAAAAATGATTGAAACAAAGAGATTTATTCGAAAAACACACGAAAACACAACACATTAGATCTTCTTTCCAATTCCTTCCATGAATCCCTTCAACTTTTCATGTTGAAGTTTTTCTTCCATAAGACTCTTCTCCAGGGTTTTGACTTCTGACTTGAGTTTCTTGATCTTCTCCTTGTACTTCTTCTTCATATCCACCATTTCTTGCTTGGATTCTTTGATTTCCTCTTTGATTTCCTCAGAGATGACCTGTTTTTTTGGAGATTTCCCTCTGAAGGATGGTTTCTTCCTCTTTCCTTGCTGGCCAGGAATCTTGGAAGAAGGTGGAGACAAAACAATGACAGGAGAGTCCTCCATGGAAGGGACAGTCTGATCGCTCCATTGAATCTTCTTAGAAGTGGTTTCTTCTTCCTAAAAACGAAAGTCGCGAATTAGTATACAAAGTCGCGAATTCGGAATTCGCGACTACAAAAAAACTTACCCAATCTGGTCCATAGTTTAACCAGCCTTGGCGATCCTCATCATCCATCACTTTGTGAGACTTCTCCCAAGTGACCAGCTCCTCAGAGATCCATTCCACCATTTCTTTGTCCTTTTCTGACATGGGTTTCTGCATCCACTCTCTAACTTTGGAGATGGTGACAATATCCTCTGGTTTCTTGAATGAAACAATTAGAGGTGAAATTGAACATTAAAACTTACCTTATTTGCATTGTCTGGACTGTTCTCCAAGTAATTGTCCACCAGTGGAATCCAAGACTTGACATTTATGCCAGTTTTTGAAATAACTGACAAATTACTGATACTGAAGGCATTTTTGGAGATCTTTGGCTTTTCTGGACTTCCCAAAGCTTCCAAACAGTAGATGTGAAACTTTCTACTGTGCTCGAAAACCTAAAACAAGTGTCAAAATCAAAAGTCGCGAATTTGGAATTCGCGACTTTGACTCGTAATTCGCGACTCGAATAAAAAACAATACATACCTGAATTTCGAAGGGAATTTGAACTCGATCTGGCTTTCCACCTTCTCCTCTGATGTAAATTCCCTCTCCAATGTTGATGACAGCCAAGCTTGCTTCTTTCCCGCCTCTTGACTTGAATCTGAGAGTTGAGAGGAAAAGATGAATTTTGCCAGGTAGAGAAGGTCCAAAGATATCTTCTTTGATCCAAAAGTATACTGGATTTGGTGGGAGTTGAGGGAGATTGTCTTCGTATATGTTGTTGAACCACTGCTGTCTGTCCAGTGAGATATCTTCCATTTTCTTTCCAATCTTCTGAGAGGATGCTGATTCTGGGTCTGGAGACAAGGAGGATGGGTAATTTGGTTCCATAAGTAATTTGGTTGGAAAAAATTCAAAAAAAATTGAAAGTCTTGAAGTAACCGTTAAAATCGCGAATTCACGTGCCAAGTCGCGAATTTGAATTCGCGACTTTAACGGCAACGTTTTAAAATGGACAACTTGGCCAAACAAATCGCTCAATTAGAATGGGAAATTGAAGAAAAGATCAAAATACTCTCAAAACTCAAAGAAGAAATGATAATTTTGTTGCGACATGATTCCATTACCCCAATGATATCTGCTCAATTTATTTCAACAAAAGCCTCAACTGCAAGCCTTTCCACACTTCTTATCAATCAAAATAGCTCAAAAAATGCAATTGACAATGAAAATGAAGATTGGAAATCTCTAGTCGCAAACTCATACAATAGTCGCGAATCCCGAATTCGCGACTCTGACAAATACTGGCGAAAGAAACAGATAGCACTCAAGTTTATGGATAGTTGGATGGAACGCTTGAAGAATGTTCAAAAAACTCCTGAAATCATTACAAGATTCTCATTATTTCTTTGGTATCATGGCTGTACTCAACCCATATGGAAGGTGCTGTCAAGATTGCGACTCAGTTTCAGTTACAACAAAACTAAAGCATTGTTGAATCAAAGTATCACCATTTCTGTTCCCAAACAACTTGGTTGGATATCACATAACACAATCTTTGTTGTTGGGGCTGACAATTGTGCATATTACAATGCACACACCTATACCAGAGACAATTCTCTCCCTTTGTTCACGAATACCATCAACTGGTATATAAGATACTGGAATTCACAACCTCAACATCAAATGAGCATAGAGGATGACACATTTGCCAGAGATTTCATTGATAACAAGGAATCATTCAGGTATTATTGACGAGTCGCGAATTACAATTGCTAGTCGCGAATTTGGAATTCGCGACTTTTCATTTTATTGATTCTGATCATTTTGTTGATATCGTTTTTGTATAGAAACATGTTCACACATGTGTTTGAACACTATGATGATGGAAAGCAAGCCTGTTATACCTCTGCAGTGCAACATTTGAATCAACCTTCCATAAAACCAGTTCATCTGTTTCACTATCCAACAGGAGCACCTGCTGTATCCAAAACACTATACACAATCGAAAAACCTGTGCTTCATGTGGATACCAATGCATACAAGGATGTTGAAACATTCTTGAACAGAATCTACTGCAGAATGGAGAAACAGCATAGAGTATCAATCATTTTTGGAGATGAACAACTAGTGTCATTGATCTGGAGTTGTATCACTTCAGATCCTGATGAATACATGTGGGTTCTTCCATTTCCAGGTGAATTCCATCTCTCGCTACACATCTGTCATGGAATCTATAGGCTGTTCTCGAACTTGTTGATCAAAGTCGCGAATTCAAATTCGCGACAAAACATCACGATCGATTTCAAGAGTTGCTATTGGAACAAACAGGAAGATTTCTTATTATTAGTGATTGAAGGAACCTTGAAATGGCTTTTGCAACTGAGAAATCTTCCAATGAATGCAACAGTTGGAGAACTTATGAATGCAGCCAATTCCAACCCATCTTTGCACTATTTGTTGTACTTTCTGTTTCAGTTTGGACTCTTTTACTGGAATTTACGTCAGGAAGTAAGAAGAGGAAATGTGGGTGCAGTCAATTTCGCATGGAAGTATTGTTGGCCTCTATTCCACGTCACAAACAAGTTTCAATATGAGAAACTGTGTTTGATCGCGACTTACATCCAAGAATTCAGTCACGATGCAATCAAGGAGGTTTTAGACAATAGACTATGTAGTATGAAGGGTATTTCTGGTCATTGCATTGGTACAGACATGCTGACCGAAAAGGTAAGAAAGTCGCGAATTCTGAATTCGCGACTAGTGATCACAATTTGCGACTGTCAAAAATAAATGATCCAGAGTAACTTTTTCATTTCAGATCAACTTGACATGCAAGAGGGGAGTTCATAAAGTGAAAGACAAGAATATTGAAGAATTTGTTTCATCTGCCACCTTTGTAAATACCATAGCTTCTCAATTTAAGCAAGAATTGGACCTTGATGAGAAACAAACATTCACCAAGCCATCATATCAACAGGAAATCAATAAAATCATTCATATGTGGAATACTGAAATTGGTAAAACATGGAGACAAGCAACTACCTTACAACCAAGACAAAAACCACTTTTACCACCAAATGAAGATGAACCATGGAGAAAGATCAACAATTCCATTCAAACTTTCAGTAAATGGTTTGAAGATCACTCCAATGTATTCAAATTTGATCACACTTTTCCTCGACAATAAATGGTTTTCAAATTTTTATCGTGTCGCGAATTGTGATCACTAGTCGCGAATTCAGAATTCGCGACTTTCAACAAATCTCGGCCGCAAATCACACACAACAATGGGGGAGGGGTCAAACTTTGCACAAACAACTCCCCATACATGGTGAACAATGGCTCAAAAAATGAAAACTTGAAAAATATTTGAAAGAAATTTATTCAGTAAAAACACCCTCCGTAACACTTGATATTAGCCAATCTTGTTATTCCATTCAATTGCTAACATTACAGCAATTCATTAGATAAAGCAGTGATG
>CAZTWI010000069.1:0-4163 GCA_964617685.1 uncultured Candidatus Saccharibacteria bacterium
CGTATCAGAATAGCTTTATTAGGACGTCCAAATGTAGGTAAATCGTCACTCTACAACGCGCTTGCCAAAAAACAACAGGCTATTGTCTCTGACAGAGCGGGGACTACTAGAGACGTAAACCACACGATGATCAACTTTAAGGGCCGTGAAATTGAGCTGCTAGATACTGCCGGAATCCGCCGAAGCGGCCGAATTGAGCGCGGAGTAGAACACTTTAGCGTCCTGCGGTCACTGCGAGCTATCGAGGACGCCGATATATGCTTCCTGCTAGTCGACGCCACTGAATTTAGCGTGGCTTTGGATCAAAAAATTGCCGGATTAGTCAAAGAAGCGGGCAAGGGTTTAGTAATAGTTATAAGCAAATGGGACTTATTGAAGGAAGAAGCTGTAACCGAAGTAACAGTTCTGAAGCCGCATGTTATTGAAAAAATGGCCAAGGCGAGCGCAACGAAGTCCCATAGTAGCGGAGCTTCGCTTACTACCGAGACGCCTAAGAAAGAAATGATACTTGACCTTCATACAAAAGTCTCCCGCAACATTGCACAGGACTTTAACTTCGTGCCGTGGACACCGCTTATTTTCACCAGCAGCATCAACGGCAAAAACGTCACGAAGTTGTTTGATTTAGCCTTGGAGATTATGGAAAGACGAGAGCAAAAGATCAGTACCCGTGATCTAAATAGCTGGCTAAAAAAAGTTACTGACCGACACCCGCCTGCGGGTCTAAAGAACCGCCAGCCAAAACTACGCTACATGGTCCAAGAAGAAGACAATCCAATTCCTGCCTTCAAGATCTTTGGATCACAAACAAAATTCCTACACTGGAGCTATCGTAGACACATGGACCGCATGATGCGTGAGTCCTGGGATTACACCGGAACACCAATCCAGCTTTGGTTCATCGACCGCGACGAAGACAAAGACAAGAAGCAGAAAAATGTTAAAAATAACGGCAACCGCGAGAGCGCTACCCGCCGCAAAAAGAATTTAAATTAATAGCAAGCCAACAAGAGCAACTATTGTTCCTGCTAGCTTCAGTTTGAAATCACCTTTTTCTTTCAGTAATAAATAACTTCCGATAAAGATTGTTGCAATTCTAAACGAACTAATTGATGATACCAATGCAATGTTTTGCGTATAGTTTACTGCAAGCCAGAATGTAACGATATGCACCGCGGAGAACAAACCGATTAAACAAGCTAAATAAACTTCTGTGAGTTTTATTTCTTGAACATGAATTCTCGAAGATACTTTTATAGTTGCAGCTGCATTTGGAATTATTTCTAACAATCCCCCTATTATCAGTATTGCGCTAAGAGACGTTTCAATCTGTAAATACCTCGTGACTATAGAATAGAATGCAAGAAAAATACCATATAAAATTACTGTCAATTCATGACGGCTAAAGTGCTTTATTTTTAGTTTGCCGCCATTTGAAGCCACTAGATATGTTCCAGATAGAATCACTATCATACCTGCTATCTGTTTGGCGTTTAATACTTCACTCAGAAAAATTGTTGAAAGCAGAACAGAGACTGGTACAGAAATTTGTCGCAGAACCATATAGGGCGCTGTTTCGACGTGTTTCTGAGCAATCAGTGTTAGATTATTAAAATAAACTATCACGATCCCCAGTACTGTCATGAGTAAGAATATTCCAGGTGTAATCCCTGCAAAAATAGAACCTTGTAGTGAGGCTAGTCCAAAGGCTAGCATCCCCAAATAGGTCGGTATTTGAAGCAGCAGGTTTGCTGCGTAGGGGTTAAGTTTTGTGTTTTTTGAAAAAACTCTTATGAGTAATCTGGCAACGGTATTTGCAATGAAATACAGCACCATGAGAAATATGAACAAGTATGTTCCTTTCTGTTAATTTTTTATTTCCAAAGGTATAAAATTAGTTATTTTAGTTTGAAAGAGTGTTTATTAGGGCTCGAATTGATAAATATATTGCTACAAGAGAGGTGACAGACAAACTGTCATGAAGTTAGTACACATTATACACGAAATTTATAATTTGTCAAATTTTTATTCTATTCTCCAAAAAACTGTCATCTGTAAACTGTTTACTGTAAACTGTTCCTATGGCGTTGTTTGATCGTAAGCGGAGTAGTTTTGAATCCGTTGCACCACTCTACACTCTGGGAAGCTCTCAGACGCTTTTAGTGATCGGTTTGGGCAATATTGGCTCTGAGTATACAAACACGCGCCACAACCTGGGATTTATGGTTCTGGACAAATATCAGACCACTCATGACTTCTCTGGCTGGACGGCTAAAAAAGATTTGAAGTGCGAAATCGCAACCGGCCAAGTCGGCAGTACCCGGGTAATTCTGGTCAAACCGGCGACTTTTATGAACAATAGCGGCGAAGCAGCTCAAAAAATTCAGAAATTCTACCAGGTATATAACGGAGATACACTGGTGATTCACGATGAATTAGACATAGAATACGGCACAATCCGCAGCAGAATAGGCGGAAGCAGTGCAGGGCATAACGGCATCAAATCACTATCGGAACTGCTCGGTGAAGATTACGGACGAATCAGAGTAGGGATCGGACCGAAAACCCATGAGAAAATGGACAGTGCGGACTTTGTCCTGCAAAGCTTCAGTGAAGATCAGCAAAAGTTGCTCCCAAAAATTATCAATGAAGTATGCAACATGATTGACGAGAGAACCACCGGCCAGCTCCCCGAACATACTGTCAGCCTCTAATACGTGTACTCCTGAGTACTGCCTCTGTATTCAATCGCCATATCAAGAACCTGTTGCATAGCAGTCTTAATAAGATCGGCACGACGTTTTGATTCTGCTCGCTCTGCACTTTTACTTTCAACTGTTGTTTTACCATCAACGCCGGTTATAAGCTCAGGCAATGGACCAAATCGCATTGGATCACCAAAAGCAAAGACGAGTCGTGGGCCAAGTCCAAATCTAGAACGTTTGTCTCTAGATATTTTTACTCTATCTTCTCCTTCGCCTTCCGTCTCTGTCGAGAGACCTGCAAACGCTACTGGAACAATTTGACTATCATGCTCAGCAGCTGCAAAAACAAGATTTCTTTTCACTTCTAATACCTCATGAGTGTTCTTACGAATTCTAGTTCCTTCAGGGTAGACAGTAACGTTTTCACCCCTTTCAAGTAGCCTGTCTTGAGCCACGCCAAGTCCTACGAAATCCGGTTTCTTTCTGTCGACTGCAAAAGCTCCTGCGGCGTGAAAGAATTTACTTACTAATGGATGTATTGTATAAAGTTCACTTTTTGCAACCGGACGCGAATGATGGATGCCTACTCGCTCTAAAGCTAGCGGCAGCATAACGGTGTCTCGTTCGTCTCTATGAATTGACGCAGCTATAATATTACCGTCAGGAAATGTGGGTTGGGCTTCATCAAAGCCTGGAGTTGTTACTATCTGTATTCTCCCGAAGGCTACAAAGGTATATGCTGCCACACCAAGTCTGCCAATGTAATGAACAAAACTATTAGTACTACTTTCTCCTATTTGCTCGTAGTAGTTTTCTGGCGGAACCCATAGCCTGCCTGTTTCCTGTGGTGTGATTTCTGGCATATCGAATGTAACTCTAAGCCTGTAAAGATAAATTTGCAAGCATAAGCAATCTATAATAGATCAAATTGCGATAGGGTAGAGAACGGCTCAAAAACCCGACCTGCAACATTTTTTATAGTGGCTAGACGTGTATCCGTCTCATCATCTTGGCCTAGCTCTAGTTTTACAGGCAGCCCTAAATCAAACTCAACCCAATCCGTATAAGTACTCTTATCAAAGTATCTATTGATTAGATCCATGCCTTGTACTGATTCATCTGGATATAAACATCCTAGTACTCCGGTATCATAACAACCCAATATTGCAAACTCACCTAGCAATGAGTGGGCTTCGTCATAAAGTACGTTACCTTTCAGCAATATAGTGTCCATAAAATCAGACTCATGCAACTCAAGACCGACATCAGGCGAGACTTCATACACCCTTTGAAGTCCCTGCATAATTCCTCTTTGTTCTTCAAGCGAACGCTCGCCAACAAATCTAACTGGTATCTCAATCTTATTCATAATTTATTTTACTATACAACCTTTTATTAAAAAAAATCACTTGTGCGAGAGCCTTCAGGGGGTGAGAAATGCCAGTGGCATTTCTCACC
>CAZTWI010000070.1:0-872 GCA_964617685.1 uncultured Candidatus Saccharibacteria bacterium
GTACAGGTTCAGATATGCCAGACTGTTCTGGAAATTGGTCGAATAGTGTTGGTGTATCTGAATCTATACCCACACTATCATTATATCATACTTATGCTAATAAAGCAACCCCTGTTAATTATTTGTGAGTTCTACCCCATTTAGCGAGAGTTTTTAACCCTGTTTAGACACTAAAAGTGAAGAGCGGCCAAATTCCCTGTTGAAGCAAAGGGAAAAGAGCAGTCCGAGCCATCGGATTTATTCCGTGGCCCGGCACGACGAGAAAAACCGCAGGTTTGTCTCTGTTACTACTCCCAGCGGAAGACTTTGAAAGCGATGAGATAAATCACCACCGTCCAAGCCACCATAATTCCTAACTGAGGACCTAGGTCTGCAATACCTGCATTTTCTGTAATAACCAGTCTGATTGAGTCAATTATAGGTGTCAGCGGTATGAATTTGGTAATACTTTGCAAAAACTCCGGCATTAAAAATGTTGGGAAGAATACTCCGCTTAAGAACATCATCGGCAATACAACCAGCTGTGAAATCGGAGCCGCCTGGTTCTCGTTTTTGGCCCAGCCGCCAATAGCTAGTCCAATACCAAAAAGCAGAATTGTACCAAAGGCAACAATAAATGCTAGAAGCAAATAGCTGCCGCGCATATTCAGATCAAAGAACAAAACAGCGGCGGTGAACATCACTACTAAAGCAAGTAATCCAATTGTGGCATTAGAAATAACATTTCCCGTAAAGTACTGCCAAACCTTGAGATTTGTAGTCTGATAACGCCTTAGAACTCCGCGTTGTTTCAGCCTAGGAAAGACTGTTGTCGGACCAAATATACCCAAACTCAAGATAGTGAAACCTAAAATTCCAGAGAATGTATAGTC
>CAZTWI010000070.1:882-4122 GCA_964617685.1 uncultured Candidatus Saccharibacteria bacterium
GTCAAAACGAGTTAAACCGGCGGTTGCAGTTGACGTGGCTGTCACTGTAAACGGCGTGACCGTGGCGACAAGCTGCTGATTAATTTCACTGAACATTGCGTTTAGAATTGACGCTAATGCCTGGCCTCCAGCCTCGTTCGACTGATTGTAGAGAACCTCTGCATTGCCAGATGGATAGGTATCGCCTGCTGTTACAGCACCAAAATCCTCCGGTAGAATTATTGTCGCTTCCAGCTGGCCGCGATTCATCTTCTCATTAGCTGATTCCAGATCCGTCGCTTCCTCATCAATTTTAAATACATCCACAGTTTGTAGTTGTTCTTCAAATTGCTTAGAATACTCTGTCTCGGAATTGTTAATAACTGCGATTCTAAATGACACTTCAGTATTACCGCTAAAAATCGTCCCGAATATAAGCAGGAATATCAATGGAAAAATAAAGACAAAGAAAATAGCTACTTTGTCACGGAACAATCTCTTGATATCTACTCGGGCAAAAGTTGTGATAGGTAATAATTGCTTTTTTAAACTCATCTTCTTTAGTCCCTCAAAGCCTTTCCTGTCAAATCTATAAAGACATCTTCCAGATTAGCCTGTTCTACATGCTGTTCTTTCTTGAAGCCTTTTTTGAGTAGTGATTTGATAAGGTTCTTTGGCGTGTCCAGAGCCACAATCTTGCCCTCATCCATAACAGCAATCCGATCGCATAACAGTTCTGCTTCGTCCATATAGTGGGTTGTCATAATTACTGTTATACCGCGTTTTTGAACATCGCGAATTAAATCCCACAAGTTTCTTCTGGCCTGGGGATCCAGTCCAGTTGTCGGTTCATCTAGGAAAAATACTTTAGGGCCGTGTACAAGCGCAACGGCAATACTGAACCGCTGTCTCTGACCGCCCGATAACTGCTCTGGGTAACTTTTGGCTTTTTCTTCTAATTGGACGCTGCGGAGAAGCTCCATGGCATCCACTTTTTCGCCATAAGTCGAAGCAAAAAAATCAATAATCTCCGTCAATTTAGTTTTCTCTTCAAAGCTTGGTGTTTGCGGCTGGACACCGATCAACATTTTAATTTTGTCCGGATGTTTGGCAATATTAATACCGTTTAAAGCAGCTGAGCCTCCGTCAATTGATCTCAGCGACTCCAACATCTCTAAAGTCGTAGTCTTGCCTGCGCCGTTCGGTCCTAAAATCCCAAAGATCTCGCCGGGCTTAACATCAAAACTAATACCGTCTACTACAAATTTATTGTCGTATTTTTTAGAGAGATTTTTGACTTCGACAGCAACATTTTTCATAAATAGTTATTATCCAGCTTAGCAAGCTTCCACTGTTTTAGGCAATAAAAAATAGCCTCGAGATTTTAGGGCTGAGGCTATTTTTAAATAATTTTCAGTTAATAATAACTTCTAATTATTTCTTACGGCTAACTGTTAGGAAACCGTTTCTTGGGTTTTCGTTAACTTGCATTCCTGCTGGAACTGCGTCGATTGCTTCTGCACGCTCGTCCTTAGAGAAATAATAGATTGTTTGGTTCTTTCCACCGCGTAGTACTACATCCTTTGAGTTTAGATAGTATGTAACACCCTTTGAGTTTGTGTGCTTATAAGCCATAGCTTTTAACCTTTCCCCTCTTAACATTAGTTAGTATTCCCACCATACGCCGAAGGGATAACACTTGTCAACCCTTCAAATGATATTTTCTTCCAGATAAGGAGTATAAAGCAAAAATTTTCTCTGTTTATCCATCAAGATACCATCTTGTGTAAAAACAGTTATGAAAATATTTGCCATGTATACCGCTTATGCAGTAAACTACAAATTGTATTACTACAATTAAAAGTTAAGAAAGGTCAGGTGGGATATGGATTTTGCCAATCGAGGCAATCGCCCAACAGGGACGCCTCAACAACCAGCGGGGCAACAAGAACAACCAACTCAGTCGTTTCAGCCAGTAAACAACGAGAAAAAGAAAGAAAAGCTTAGCATTGGCAAGATTGCTACTGTGATACTTCTAGTATTTACAGTTCTTATAGTCGTTGCATCAATTCTGATGATTGCAACCGCAGAAAAAGATAAAGGCGGCGCTAGTGAGACTGCTGTTATTCAAACAGACAAGTACCAGGCTCTATTCTTGGACAGCCAAGACGGACAAGTATACTTCGGCAAGCTTGCTATCTATAACGATGACCTTTATGAACTAAAGGACATTTACTACGTACGGGTAGAAACTCCGGTTCAGCCTGAAGGCGCTGAGCAGGCAGCAACACCGCAGCAAAACATCAGTCTTGCTAAGCTTGGCAATGAATTGCACGGACCACAAGACGTAATGTATGTAGCACGCGACAAAGTTCTTTACTGGGAAAACTTAAAGGATGACGGTCAAGTCGTTAAAGCTATTACTGAATACAAAGTAAACGGCGAACAAACACCAGCTCCAAACAATAACAATGATGCTGCAGGAACAGAAGAAACACAGCAACAAACTCCAACTACTCCATAATTTGGAAGTCTAAGGATACTAAAAAACCCGCTTCATCTAAAGCGGGTTTTTGTTTTTTAATTACTACATATTTACAGTTCTTTTTGTTTTGAAGTAGAGTAGTAAATCAATAATAAAAACTATTCCAAATATAGAAGCTAATACTATACTGAAGCCGGCTAAATCAGGAGACCAGCGAGGCGGTACAAAATCAAATTTATAAAAATCTTCTTCGACGGCTTTTGCTTCAACTTTCACACCGTTAGCATCAACATACGCTGTTATACACTCAAGTCTGTTACTTCCGGAAAAACCAGCAGGCTGAGTACGTTCACACTCCGCTTGGGCTTCGGCATACAGAGCTTCGTTGGATTTGGCGGCTTTTTCCTGCTCTTGAGCAACTAAACGCTCGTATGTTCCTTTTAATTGAATCGGCGGTTTGACACCTAATTCACTTCCTATTTGCGTATTCATATGGCTGTAGATATATGATCGAAGTTCGTTTAGAGATTTCTCTACGTCGCCGCCAGCTTGATCAACTGCAATGAGTGAATCATAGCGTTGTTTTGCCTCGTTTGAATTAGAAATGAGACCGACAATACTAAGCGTGACAAAAAATACAGTCACTATACCAAAGACTACTACCCGAAGTAAGGCGCGTTGTTGTAAATGCTTATCCTTTGCCATCTTTTGTTTATTATACCTTTTTTAGCGCGGGGAATCTCTGAAACAGCATAGCCAGCGAAACAATACCTACA
>CAZTWI010000071.1:0-2337 GCA_964617685.1 uncultured Candidatus Saccharibacteria bacterium
GGTGGAACGCCGCACGTGGTAATTACCCCCATTGCTAACCAAGGTGCCGCCATAATAACCGGAACTCAGAAATTCTATCTTAGCAACCGTACTACAACCGCTTTCAGCATCGCAACCAGCGGTGCGCTTCCAGCCGGCTCCATCAGCTTTGACTACATTGTCATAGATTAGCCCCCCATAAGACAAGGGAGATCACATTCTGCGACCCCGAAACTTCATTACTGCATTATTGAAAACTTGTTTTCATCAGAAGGCTTCCTTGCTAAATGCCACGGGCATTTCTCACCCTTTTCTTATCGTGCCGGGGAACTGTCTCTTAGACAGATTGCTCGGACTGTTCTTTTCCCCTGAAACTGAATTTGCTTACGCCAGAAATCTGACGACACAAATGACTAAAAGAAACTAGCTACGAGTAAGACTTGGTCAGAGACTTGCTGGCTTGGATGCAATTTGACTGTTATTGGGTCGTCGTAAACTGAAGCGCTAAAACGCTCAGATTTTGAGCTTATTGTAGTATTTTGCCAAAGAACCGCAAATTAAACTAACTACGCTTAATTGGTGCTTCGGCTTGAGTGCAGTTTGGAATTTTACTGCGTATTTTGGGCTGTGGCTATACGCTATGGTACTGCCAAGTTTAAAAACGCAAAGTAAAATATCCGAAATGCTCCAAGACTAAAGCACCAAACTAGACGTCAAGGAAGACAATTACACGGTCTTCTTTAACATACATAATCCCTTGCTCGATCTTCACTTTCTCTTCACCTTCGGCTGTCCGAACATCTATATCGCACGCGGAGATAAGAGTTAGAAATTTATGGTGCCCTGGCAGAATATCAAAAGGCCCAGTCATATTAACAGCGCTAATGCTTGTTGCAAGAGCATCATAATAACTGCGGAAAGGCGAGTAAATTTTTACCCACATCTGCCCCTTCGGAATTTCATGTTTTTCTTCTTTTTTATTGGCTAGTTCTTCCATAATACTCTAGAGTCCGAATCGGTGTTTCTTGCGCTTTTCTTTTCCGTGTTTTTCTTCTTTAGATTTCTTTTCCTCAGGTTTTATTATTTCACCAGCTTCTTTATTTTCTTCTGCTTTCTCGTCTTTTTTACCCTCTTCAGTTCCAGAAACTGGTTCTCCTTCTGATTTAGGCTCGGCTGGAGCTTCAGGTTCTGCAGATCCTTCAGTCTTTTTACTGTCTTCTGCGGCCGCATCTGGTGATACATTACCCTCAATAATATCTTCAATACTCTTTAGAGTCTGCTCGCGAGTAAACGTATCGCCCGGAATACCAATGTGTTTTTCCATAACGTTCATATTCTGGGTAAAGTTAGCAATCAGCTGCTTGGCTTTGGCATAATCCGCCCTATCGCCCGGTGATAATTCATTTTCGCCAATAATCGCAATAATACTTTTCAATGATTCGTATTTCTGTAACAACGACATAGTTTTAACACTCAAATCATAATGACGTTCTCCGACAATATCCGGAGTAAGCAGGGATGACGTAGTCGATGACAGATCGACAGCCGGACGAATCCCTTGCTCGGCAATTTTACGAGAAAGAACAATAATAGAATCCAGCTCGTGCTGAATCATCTGTACAGCCGGATCGGAAAGGTCGTCAGCTGGTACATAAATCGTCTGTACGCTGGTAATGGAACCGTTTTCGTTAGAACTTAACCTGTCTTGCAGAGTCTTTACATCAGAGAAAATAGTAGGTTCGTAGCCGCCTTCGTTCGGGACTTGGTCTAAAATAGTAGAAAGTTCATTCCTAGCCTGTACAAAACGGTACATATTATCAGCAAAGAACAGAATATCCAGCTTTTTCTCGTCACGAAAATATTCAGCGCCGGTTACAGCAGAAATACTAATTAATGAACGCTGGACCGGATTTTCATTCATCTGCCCGAAGAACATACAGGTATTTTTGAGCAGATCGTTTTCACGCAAGGTATCCCATAGTTCGTGGCCCTCGCGAATACGCTCACCGATACCTGCAAAGAATGACAAACCGCCGGTTCCTTCGGCAATGTTATTGATGAGCTCCATTGTCAGAACAGTCTTGCCTACACCTGCACCGCCAATAATTCCAATTTTGCGGCCTTTGACGAAAGGCGTGAAGAAATCAATGACTTTGATTCCAGTTTCTAGAATTTCTGGTTCTGCTATTTCAAAGTTAGTGCTTTTGCCGGGAACTTTGAATATATCTCTTCTTTCTGCGTCCGCCTCTGGAATTTCCGGCAGGCCGTCAAGCGATGGTGGCCCGACCTTCCGGACTGGCTTCTCTGGAAGGCGCAACTCTACCAGGAGTCGCGCCTGGACCCGGACGCCGTGTCGCC
>CAZTWI010000071.1:2347-4114 GCA_964617685.1 uncultured Candidatus Saccharibacteria bacterium
GAATTTCAACTCCTTTGCCGGTAGTTTTGACTACCATGTTTTTGACAATTTCACGCTCTGATCTTATATTCAAACAAAAAGCGATTCCGCCTGGATCCAAGTGATCTACCAGAAGTTTGGTGTTCTTTCCGTTATCAACAATTACAATTTCACCGATTCTTGGTCCGCCTTCGTCAAACTGGACCAAAACAACCAAATCTTTGATTGAAACTACTCGTCCTTCGTTCATCATGACACACCCGCCTTCCTAAGTCCGTTGATAATTTCTTTCAGGCGCTGATCTTTTATCGCGCGTTTTGCGCGGTTGAATTCCAAGTGCAAATCACCCTTAGATTCCTCCGCACGAGTATGTGATGCTGACATAGCGCGGAAACGGCTGGCATACTGAGCCAACTTAGAATCCAAAATCAACTGGCTCATAGCAATCTGCATCATAGAACTCTCTAGGTGGTCGACCACCGCATAAGTGCTGGGTTCGAAGATAGTATTATCAGAAGTAATAATTTCTTCCGCTTTTCCAGTCTCGTTTCCCTTCTGTGCGATTGTTGCTGCCAGCTCAATGCGTCGAACGTCCTGAACCATCAGAGAAACATACTGTTGATAGAATACTGTGGTTTTACGATATTTCTGAACATAGCGGATTATTGGAATGACATTGATGTTTTTGTCTTTTGTCGGCAGTTTGAAGTACTTGATATAACTGATTCCGCGCTGAGCTAACTGCAATGCTCCGTGGTGACCGATAACCAGAATGTCTTGCTTATCTTTGCTGTAATTTTCTATCATAAACTTCACTAGTTTCTGGTCAATGTCACCGCTGAATCCGCCTTCGGCGGTGATGATAATATACAAGTCTTTGTTTAACACTTCTTCGTCTGACTGGCTTCGACCGAACCTGAACAAACTATCAACACGAAGCTGAGAATAGATTTCCCAAATATCATTAAAAAACTGCGTAGCCTGCATTACTTGGTTTTTGATCTGAGCAATGCGCATACTCGCGATGCCTTCAAATACGGAAGTCAGTTCCACTAGCGTTCCAACTGCCTTTTCTTCCCTGGCTATATCGTTTGGTGATCTCATCGCTTTAGCTCCACCGTACAGAGTTTCTTGAGTTCTGCTTTAGCACGTTCATAAGTATCTTCTGTCTCGTCAGTTACTTTGGCTGCTACTTCATTTGAATTAGCCTGAAGCTTTATAACGTCCAGCTGTTCTTCCAGTTCACTGTTTAAAACAATATCCAGCATCAGCTGTTGAGCCATGAAAGAATAGACGTCAGTCGGAGTCTGAGATAATACAACAAATAGTTTTTTACCGATTTCTAAAGCTTTTTTAGCCTCCAAAGCTAATTCCGAACCGAAGTGGGAGAATTCTTCTGCCTGACGATAAGCCGCTAGTATTCTAAGTGTCTGCGAAGCTAATTTCTGCTGGCGTTTGGTATGTCCAACACCGCCGACACGCGTTACGCTCAGACCCATATTCACAGCCGGTCTGATACCGTTCCGGAAAATATCCATATCCAAAATCCACTGGCCATCGGTAATAGACATAATGTTGGTTGGCAGATAGGCCGTAATATCGCCTCCGGCAGCGTTTACCAGTGGAATTGAAGTCAGATGGGCCCCGTTTTTTTCTAAACGTCCGGCACGCTCCAGCAAGCTTGAGTGAGCATAGAACATATCACCAGGGTAGGAGTCGCGTCCCGGACTAACGCCTGAGAGCAGTGCGACTTCACGATAAGCATGTGCGTGAGAAGTTAAATCGTCA
>CAZTWI010000072.1:0-3743 GCA_964617685.1 uncultured Candidatus Saccharibacteria bacterium
TTTTTTGATTTCCGCCGGGTCAGTATTATCGATTTCAATTTGATCATCATCAGTTAATGGTATTGGGGTATCTTCAGAAATTTCACCATCAGATATTTCGACTTTCTGTTCCATCGTGCTAACGGCGATTGCCGCAGGTATAACGGGTTTGCTTGTCGGGGTCTTTGCAACATGCACGCCAACAGAACCTGCGATAGACATAATGCTTGCGTCAGACGTAATTAGAACCAGATTTTTCTTGGCAGCGCTACTAGCCTTTTTAAGCAATTTCAGATTGACTGCGCTCAAAAAAACCGTCGAACGCTTTGGTAGAACAACAGCTACTATTTTATGTTTCGCGTTGACAACTTTCTCAATAATAGCGGTGATTTCGTCTTCAACATCTATATAAATTGTGTCTTTGCCAGCCGCTGCCATAATTAGATTCTCAATATTCGGTTAATTCGGTCACGGATAGAAACCGTATCGTCAATTTCTCCGCTTTGTCCTATTGTATCAAGCCCAACACGTAACAACCCCATCGCTGTAATGAAAGTATGGTCATCTAACTTATCGGTTGTATCAATTATTCCTGATACGGTGTCGGGGGCGATATATCTGACGGACGGCTTTTTTGCAAACGGTAAATCTCTGTACCAATTGCTCTGTTCAAGCTCGTCGACTAGCATGTCTAACGAAGCGCCGCCGCCGCAAAGCAGAATGTGATGGGGTAAGTGGTCTAAATTATTAAACTCTTCTAGAGCCAGTTCGACACCCGACCGCCATACTTTAACAGTTTTGTTTAGAGCTTCTTCAGTCTGTTTTTTGGTTTTTTCGGAGGCCGCACCTTTACTGAGAGATAGTTTTAAACTCTCCGCTTCATCAAACGTCACGCCCATTTCACGTTCAACGCCGCGCGTAAAGGCGCGGCCTCCGATACCAAACATTTTTGTTCCTTGAACCCCTCCTTCCTTCAATACTGCTATATCGGTAGTCCCGCCGCCGACGTCCATTAATATTGCGCTAAGCGTAGAATCTGAATCATCGCCTACAACTGACCGTGCTACCGCGAAAGGCTCCGCCGCAACTGCTAGTAAATCCATGTCTAGCTGATTTGCAACCTGTTCCAAGGCGCCAATATGAATAAGCGGAGCAAAGGCAGTGTAGAGCTGGACTGTGACCTCTTTGCCCTGGAACCCAACTGGATTCGTGACGACGTAGCCATCAATTTCCATCCTGACTAATGCGCTGTTCACAAGCTGAACGTCAACGTCCTTACCGCCCAATTCAGTAACAATCTGCGCTTTGGCTTTTTCAAAAGCTCGTTTTTGAACAAGTGAAATTATCTTTTCAACTTCTTCGACTTCAAGTGGTTTTTTGGCGTCTTTTCTGGTTACTCGAACACTTATAGTCGTGCCTTTTACCAGCTCGCCAGCAATCCCGATCACAACTGCGCGGGCGCTAATTCCAGCTTGCTCTTCAGCTAAAGCCAGTGCTTTGTTGCAGTCACAGCCGCAATGTCTGCCACCGCACCAGCTTGCATATCGCTTAATCCTTGGTGGGCTCTGCCGATCCCGATAATATCAACACTTGTCCCATTGATTTTCCCGATGAGAGCCTTAACATTTTCCGTACCAACATCCAGCGCAACCAAATAGCGGTCTGTGGGGCCGCTTTTTGTTTTGCGCACCCTTGACAGCGCGCCATCTGCTACTCTAGAAAACTGCTCAAGCATATGCATATTATTGTAGCATGCTTGAACAGAGTAAAAACAGAGACTGAACTGCTAATAAAGGATTATCCGGCACTATCAGGCAACAAATTGATAATCAGAATCATGGTTTATAGCTAAAGTTATAGCAGTACGGCCAGCACGGCCAATCCTTAAGTCATGCTCCGCACCTTTAGCTTCGCTCATATCAGGAATGGTCAAAATTTCAGGAAAAGTTTGATTTTTTTGCGTGAATACTCGATCTACTGTCTGGTCTGGGTCAGATAACATATTTATTTCTGAAGTATCAAACGCTCCAGATATTCCAAATACCATCATGATGCTAGATCTCCTATAAAAATACCGTTATTTGCTACTAATCTTAGAGAATTGGTACTGACTCGAATCAGTTCAACTTCTACCAGTGGTTTAACTACTCCCTCCTCTCTAAATATCATCCAGTTGCACACCTCAGGCGGTTCGCGGCGGCCTCTGGTTTCAAAACAAGCCTTGAATTCTAGATTATCTATACATTCGCCGACTTCCAACATAGATGTTTCAACTTGAGACCGTGTTCCATATTGAATTGTTACGAATTCCATGATAGTTAAATAATCTTTATTTTGTTATCTACTATCCAAACTACTCCCTCATTACGCTTATGTATGTGATTTTCATCACATTTTTAGGATTATCTTAAAACGGCACCAGCCCTAGCGGTGTTGTTAGAAAATCTACACTAAAAATCCATATAGCGCCCCTTCGGGGTTTCTCATCGCTCCAGGTGCGGAATGAATCTGCAGCTTAAGCTTCTCTTCCCGAGAACCCGGACCAGCTAGACTAGAATGGCTTTGATTCTGCGAATTCCGGCAGACGAACTTTCTTCTTTTGTGATTTTGAATTTTTTGTCATCTTCAAATAACTGCAGCGTATGGTCTACATGAGGGCCGCCGCAGATTTCAAAACTAAAGGGTTTCTCTGCGCCGTCGGCAATCATTTTATAAACTTTGACCGTATCGCCGTATCTATCGCCAAACTGTCCAAGCGCCCCCAGTTTGCCGGTTGCCTCTTCCGTCGGATATTCTGCAAACGAAACCTTCAAATCCTTAGAAATCTGATCATTAACGATATCTTCGACCTGTTTAATTTGTTCTGGCGTCACTTTTTCTGGATGAGAAAAATCAAACCTCAATCTGTCTTCAGTTATATTAGAACCGCGCTGGATCACATGATCGCCCAAAACATTACGCAGTGCCTGATACATCAGGTGTGTTGCTGTGTGATATTTCTTGTGCTGCTCTGTCTGACCGCCCAACCCGCCTTTAAAAGTCCCTTTTGTAGCTGTCTGACTTCGCAATCGCTGCTCTGTCATCAGACGTTGAAATTCTGACTCAGCATCATCAGCCACAGAAATACTACGTTTATCTGCTTCTTCAATACTCAGCTCAACAGGAAAACCATATGTATCATATAACTTAAATAGTTTCTCGCCTGTTAGTACTGCAGGAACGTATTCACCCATTTTTTCGTTAATTTCTTCATGTGAAGCGGTGTTTGGATCATATTCTTGTCCGGGTTTAAAGTAAGCCTCAAATTCTTTCAAGCCTTTGCGGAGAGTTTGGCGGAAAGCTTTTTCTTCTTTAATAAGTACCGCTACTACTTCTTCACGATTTTCAGCAACCTCTGGGAAATCATCGTGGTACAAGTCTGCAATTACCGGGACAACTCCTTGCATAAAATTCTGTTCTACACCTAAATCAAAAGCTTTTACCATTGCACGACGAATAAACTTACGCATTACGTAGCCATGCTCTTTATTACTTGGCACGCAACCATCTACCGCTAAGAACGTTGCCGTACGCAGGTGGTCGGCAATTACACGCATGCTTTCTGTGTGGCTTTCGTACTTTTTACCGCTTAAATCCTGTAATTTCTCAATAATCGGCCACATCAAGCTGATTTTGAAAACATCCGGATCACCGAGTTTAGCTGCAGCAATACGCTCTAACCCTGAGCCATGGTCAATGTTTGGCGCGTCAAGAGGGGCAAATTC
>CAZTWI010000072.1:3753-4102 GCA_964617685.1 uncultured Candidatus Saccharibacteria bacterium
TGTAAGCCATGAACACGTTGTTACCAATTTCCATAAACCGGCCGCAATCGCAGTTAGGATGGCAGTTCTCGCCAAATTCTGGGTTGTGTGGAGTTTCGAAATCGAAAAACATTTCACTGTCTGGACCGCATGGGTCGCCTATCGGCGTGTTTTCTGGCGCACCGTTGCGGCTCCACCAGTTTTTGCTCCCGTCATAATAGAAAATCCGCTCGCCGGCGCTGATACCACGCTGATACCCGGCCTCTTCAGAACCAATTTCAGCCTCGCCGGAGCTTAAACCTTTTGCTTCGTATAATCGCTTCCAGACATTTGCCGCTTCGGTATCTTTTGGAATCTCATAGCGATCATC
>CAZTWI010000073.1:0-4050 GCA_964617685.1 uncultured Candidatus Saccharibacteria bacterium
AGTGTTAAAATCCGGTTTAGAAAGTTTATGGCAGGCGATGTTAGGCATGACTGAGCGGCCGTCGACTCTAAGCTGGCATGTCTATAAATCACCAAAAGGTATTCGTGTGGCATGCATGAATAATTCTATAGATTTGAGCAAAGTTTCTTTTTCAAAAAACCTCCATTCCGCAGGTAGTTCCCGCCAGCCTTTTGCAGGAGTCGCTGGCCCGGCTACTGACTTATTAACAGCGTCAGGTTTGTTTACGATGCTTGGGTCTTCATTGAACAAAATTCAGAAAGACGGCCTGCAGGGCTTGGCGGTAACATTGAGGGCTAGCACCCAGCTAGCTTTGGTTTAATGCCTAATATATTAGTTCTTGAACCGGACAGGGTCAGCGCTAAGTGTATTGCGGACGAGCTGTCAAAACGCAATATTGAAGTTTTTACCGCTTCAACCGCGGAGTCAGCCATAACTCAGGCGGATAAACTTAAACCGGATCTGGTCATAAGCGAACTGTCTTTACCCGGACACAGCGGCAGTGAATTTATATACGAATTCAGAACTTATAGCGACTGGAAAGACACTCCGCTACTGGTGTATAGCTCAATTCAAGCGCCGGACAAAATAACCGCATCAAAAGACTGGAAGCTGCTGAATATTCAGGGTGTGCTCTATAAACCGGATTTTTCATTACAGAAACTCGGTGACTTAGTAGAAGATTTGACTCAATCATGAAACGATTGCAAACCGAAGCAATTTTACTGAAACGATTAAATTTTGGGGAGGCCGATAGAATTCTGACGGTAGTAACTCCAGAGCAGGGCAAACTTAGTTTGATCGCAAAAGGAGTCAGAAAAACCAAAAGTAAATTAGCCGGAGGCCTGGAGCTTTTTTCTGTCTCAGAAATTAGCTACATAGAAGCGAAAAGCAATATCAAAACTATTGTGTCGACCAGACTTAAAACGCACTTCAAACATATTGTCTCTGATGTAAATAGAACTATGGCTGGCTATGATTTTATGAAATTAGTCGATTCGTTTACTGAGCACATAGAAGATTCAGCCTATTATCGGTTGCTTTCTGCGGGTTTAGAAGCACTGGATGATAGTAAAATATCTCTGCCGACAATAGAAGTCTGGTTTTACTATAGAGCGCTATTTATAAATGGAAACGCTATAAATATTGAAAAACCGCTTGGCAATGATAAATTTCAAGAAAACCAGCAATATGAATTTTCATACGACGACATGAGTTTTTATGCAGACAATAAAGGGGTATTTTACCCGAAACATATCAAATATCTTCGTCTGGTTAGCAGGGCGCACAAACCCAAACAGTTAACCACTGTGGTAGATAATGATAGTATTTCTTTTGACATAAGAGATATAATTAAACAATCAGCAATAATGCATAAAGCATAACAAAAGCAGAAAAGCATTGACAAAATATAGTTATATATTATAATAGGATAAAGTATGTCAACACAGCCTTTACCATTTCCGATTGAACGCGCAACTGATCCTATTGTTGCGCCAGAGTTCTATGCTCGGGAGCATGATGATATTCAGCCTATAGCAACCGCCTATAGTCATTCGAAGTTGATGGCAGACATAATAGAGGCGGCTTTAAACGAAAATTGGGCGGACATGCTGAGGAATGAGCACGGTCAGGAACTTTTATTGCGGGAATTTGAGACCATTGATCTTACATATGATAGAAAGATGGATGAGGCTATGACAAGAGTTATGAGAGTGAAATTCGAAGGAGAGATTGTCTGTCTTTCGGACACGTTAACGCCAAAAGTATTAGAAGAAATCCAAGAAGTTTTGGCCAAAACGGAAGATCGGCTTGCAGAGGAGCAGCAAATTGACCAGGCATTCTACAGTTTATTCCAGCTTCGCGAAAAACGAGTTTAGAAAATAACAAGCCGCTCTAGAATACGATATTCTTTTCACGTATACTCTTAAATGATTATGAGCGACAAAAAACAAGAAGTTACATTAGAAGATATTACTAGCCTGTGCAAGCGGCGCGGGTTTATTTTTCAGGGCAGTGAAGTGTATGGCGGTTTAGCTGGAACATGGGACTATGGTCCGCTTGGTGTGACGCTCAAGAAAAACTTAATGGATTTGTGGTGGAAGACTTTCGTAGAAGACCGTGATGACATGGTTGGCGTGGATGCGGCAATACTTATGAATCCCAAAACCTGGAAAGCTAGCGGACACGTCGATACATTCACAGATCCTCTTGTAGAATGCAGTAACTGTCATGGTCGTTTTAGAGAAGACAAAATAGATACAAGCAAATGTCCAACTTGTGGGGAGAGCGGTACGTTCAGCGAAGCTAGGGCCTTCAACATGATGTTTAAAACAAATGTTGGTCCTGTTGCGGATGAAAACTCCGTTAGCTATTTGCGACCTGAAACTGCGCAGGGAATCTTTACTAATTTTAAAAATGTGGTTGATACTTTGTATCCGGATGTGCCGTTTGGTATTGCTCAAGTTGGAAAGGCTTTCAGAAACGAAATCAGCCCGCGTGATTTTGTTTTCCGTTCGCGTGAGTTTAATCAAATGGAAATTGAATACTTCATCCACGAGAGCAACTGGGAAGAATTATTCGAGCAGTGGCGTAAAGATGTAATGAGTTTCCTTTCCGAGGCTGGTGTAGATACGGACAAAGTGCACGAGCTAGAGGTTCCCATGGATGATTTAGCACACTATTCAAAGCGTACAATTGATTACGAGTTTGAATATCCTCACGGAAAAGATGAATTGCTTGGCCTTGCATACCGCACAGACTTTGATCTGCAAAACATCCAACGCGACAGCGGAAAAAAAATGGACTATCGGCCAAAAGACGGCGGGGAAGTATTTGTGCCGCACGTGATTGAACCAAGCTTTGGCGTGGAAAGATTAATCATGGCCGTGATGATAAGCGCCTATACGGAGGACGAGCAAAACGGTGAAAAGCGCATATTTCTAAAACTTCCGGAAAATATTGCACCGGTTAAATACTGTGTGTCACCACTATTAAAGAACAAGCCGGAACTAGTAAGTAAAGCTAGAGAAGTATATAACGATCTAAAGAAGAACAATACAGTTATGTGGGATGATAATGGAAATATTGGCAAGCGATACCGCAGGCAGGACGAGATCGGTACGCCGTACTGTATCGTGATTGACTTCGACACATTAGAAGACGGTACAGTTACAATTAGAGACAGAGACACGACCAAGCAAAACAGGATTGCTATAGATGAGCTTCTTTCAAGGCAGGAAGGCTATGACGTACTAGAAAGAAAGCAAAAAGGATTGCAAAGATGAGGATTACTAAATTAGGACATTCATGTGTTTTGGTAGAAGCTGAAGGTATAACTGGGCTATTTGATCCAGGTGGATGGTCGGATAAAGATTTAATTAATGACATCACAAACTTGGATGTAGTTATCTACACCCACGAGCACAGTGATCATTTTGATATTGAGATTTTAAGAAGCCTCGTAAATAAATTCACTGGTTTACAAGTTGTCTGCAGCGCAGAAATCCAAGAATTGATACATGGAGCAAAAATAGGTGTTGAGTTTGCAGAGGAATCTGAAGATGTAGTGAAATTTAGCTCGCCCCACGCGAAACTTCCGTTTCCAGGTGCAATTGCTCCTAGTCAAAACGGCTATCATCTAAAAGGTTTATTTACACATCCGGGTGACGGCCAAAGTTTTAATGAAACCAAAAAGGTCCTTGCTATGCCTTTTATCGGACCATGGGGCAAGATAGAGGATTCGCTCAACAAAGTCCTGGAACTAGAACCAGAATATGTCTTACCGATTCATGATTGGCATTACAGGGAAGAAGCAAGACAGTGGTTACAAGACAAACTTGAGCCTGTGATGAACGCACAAGGAATAAAGCTGCTTTCTTATAGTAACGGCGTAGAAATTGATTTGGTCTAAATAGAAAGAGACGTAAATTCTGGCGGCGGTTTAGGCAGGGCTGCCATATTTACTGCTTGGAAGGGAACCGATCTCACGAACCCTGTTATACTACCGCAATCAAATAGATGGTGCATAAT
>CAZTWI010000074.1:0-4041 GCA_964617685.1 uncultured Candidatus Saccharibacteria bacterium
CCTCATCACCAGAAGTCCAACTGAAGAGGAAAGACATTTACTACTATGACACCGCAGAGTATGAAAAGGCTGCTAAAGAGTTTGCGGGCAGCTCAATTCTAAATAAGAGCAAGCTTTTGTTCCAAAGTACTACATTTGAGACTAAAATGAGAGAAAGATTCCCAGAGATCAGTCAAATCGCTTCGATTGCGCCGCTTGGCGGACGTGATTTAACGGTAGTTATTTCTGTCTCTGATCCCTTCGCGCTCATTACAAATGGTTCGCGAGTAGGAATTTTAAATTCCGACGGTGTTCTTGTATCGACTAATAGTCTGCAGAGTGATGATTCGAACCTTGTAAAAATTAGATTCATCAGTCCTCAAGAGAATTTCACAGTCGGTTCAAGAATCTTAACAGAATCAGAAGTATCTCTGATCAGCGAACTAGATCGAGAGCTGCAGACTATGACTTTGAGTGACGGTTCCAAACTAAAAATCGATGAGATTTTATTTAACGTCACTAACGGACAGCTAGAGGTTAAGCTAAAGGATAAACCTTACTATTTGAAGCTCAGTACCTTTGGTGATACGGATTTGCAAGTTGGGGCAGTGAAGGCTACCCTGCGCCAGCTAGACAAAGACAATACGTTGCCGACAAAGTATTTAGATGCTCGCGTTCCCAACAGAGTGTTTGTTATATAGATCCAGTGAAGCGGGGTGCACTCTAGCCCCCTGTTTACTCCCTGCTATTGTTCGTAATTTGTTCGTATTAAATAAAAAACATATAAAAATATATAATTATACAAAAAGCAAATAATTGCAAATAGCGGGGGAGGGAGAACAGGGGAGAAAATAATACAAATAAATATTTCTGTGAAATAGCAAACATTTCACAGGGTTAAGTGTGGATAACTACTATTGTCGTACAAAAAGCGACGTAATCGAAGGTATCAAGACAGATACATTAGTAGTAACTTATAATAACGTGAATAGAATGCATAGTAGAGCGATAAATGTTGAACCATAGAGTTATTTGGGAAAACTCCCCCGTTAGTAGAGATATATAGAATCATCTGTAATTATAATATACGTGTCGCAAAATATACATTGTGCGACGTTGTGTCTATGTTCGTGTTTTGTCCTCTACCCACAATTTCTACGTTATAAATTTCTGATAATTCTCTGCATTTTTTGTTTTACTAATTTTCCTGCTGTCTTCTGCTCTACTATTACTTTATTTACATTTTTTTGAATCTCAATGTTTATCTACACAAAAATATTTCCATATATTTTCTGTTCGTAATTTGTTCATTCTGTACGAAGAATTTTTATTGGTTTCGGCAGAACAGGTGCGAGTACTTCAGCCCTGCGTGCACGGATTTCAGACGGATTCATATAATACACTGAATGATGAGTGGCTAGTTTTACCTGAGTTCCTGTGGCAATCGCTACTGAGGTGCCTAGAATTCCTAAGGTAGCAACTGTAGAGTTAGCGGGATTCGAACTGATAGTTTCGGGTAAACTATAATATCCAGCCGCTAGTAAGGTGTTTAGACTGTAACATACTCCAGCACCCGCAAAAGTTACAGCGGCGGCCCACTTAGTTACATGTGATAGTTCGCCGGTTCTATAGTGACTAACATTATCTGAAGCATGCTGAAGTTCGTGTATGAACGTGCTATTCATTTCTTTTAGCTCCGCTTGAGCTCCAATAGGCGTCGAAAATTTTTCTATTCCTTTTAACATAACTTCATCATCAATATATCTAGTATCTTCATAAAAACCTAAGAGTTGAGCAGTTTTATGAATATCGTTTATACGGTCTTTATCAGTTAAGCGTGATAATTTATATACCCGCAGCCGGTTAGTTCTCTTCTTATATTCCCCGTGTACTTCTGTTTTTTTTGGTTCGCCGCCTATATTTACTTCAAGCGGTCTGCCTTTTCTGTCTGTATAACCTGCAGGGTCGATTGCATAAGCTAAGGTTGCTAGATCTTGGGTGTCGACAGTTATTTCAAAACCATTATCTGCGTAGAGCTGCTGATATGCTTTATCAATAGTAATTTCCGGCTGAAAAGTCTCTTTGAATTCGGCAAAAGTTGGAATTTCTCCAGCTTGTTTTTGAGGTATCATAATTATTTATTTAGCTTCGGCGAGGGTGTAGGTGGCTTTTGCAGTTCGTTTGAACTGTGGTTTGCCTTGTAGGTTCAGTAGGATAGTAGTTTCTTTGACAAAACGCTTTTTCAGAACTCTTTTAACGATTTCGTCGCGGTGAAGAGGCTCGTCAGCTTGTTTTAGGACCTCTGTAATAACGTCGGCAACTGTTCCTTGCTTGAATCCCCACTCCTTTAGAGCGTAAATGCCCCGCCCGACTAGAATAAACCGCTTGTCTTTGATAAGTTCGTTATGAATAGCCTGGGTTGTGACGTCTTTGCGCTTGAAATCTGAGTCAGATATAGCTTCTGCGATTTCGTTGAAATGCATTTGCTTGCCGTTTTCGTACAAAATAACGTAGATTTTGTCGCGTATGTTCTTTGGATTAACCATCGGCCACTTAACAAGCCCCCATCGGCCGTTTAAAGTAGCTAAGTTCTTGCTGACTGAAGCAAGCGACTCCACTTCTTTGATATCTGTATAGCCCATTGCTCCGGCAACTTCTTTGATACTTACCGGTTTGCCGATTTTTTTGATAGCATCAACGACATTGGCTACTTTTTCCCGGGCACCTTTTTCGGAATAGTCTGATGCAAGTGCGGCTGCGTTATGGAAGTGATCATTTTCAGATATAAAAGTTATAGAAGGAGTAAGCCGTGCAAGAAAAGCGACTCTTGATTGGTCGATTTTGCTATTGTCTTTGGTTAATCTTGCAGACAAATCACTAATCTTTGCAATTTTACCGTTACTGCCAAGTTCAGTGACGAATACAGCAGAAATTTCTTCCACATGAGGCAGATCTTTATCAGCCATAGAAGCGAGCTTAGACATAACTGATTTCTCAAGCTGTCTTACGCGCTCACGGGTAATACCAAGTAACTCCCCTATCTGTTCCAGGGTCTCTTTGCGGTCAAATAGTCCGTATCTGCGGGCAATAATTTCTCGTTCGCGTTCCCTGTCAATTGCGCCAAGGACATCATTAACGATACTTTCCACCGGCAATTTTTTATCTGTGTTCTCAGCCATATTTCCTCTTATTCTCTACTATTCTAAAACAATAGTTTTAAAAAGTCAACTTTTATTCTCTTATAGCTATATTGTACCAGTAATTAGCGCATAAATCATATAAAAGGTGTGTCAATATTACTACAAAACATACCCTGCCCTCGTACAACTTGTGGATAATAGAAAAATATTGAGCTATAGATAGCGCTAGTAGTTAGAATATTGGCTAATGATAAACTAAGCTTTTTTCTTTGTTGGTTTTTTCTTTGCAGTAGTTTTTTTGCGTGCAGGAGCTTTTTTGGTGGATTTTTTAGCAAATTTACTCTTCTTTTTCGGTGCTCTTTCGATTATTTCCAATGCTTCGTATTCGGTAATCTTTAACGGATCCTTAGTCTTTGGAATACGTGCATTCACGTCGTCTTTCTTAATATACGGGCCATACGGGCCGTTCAAAATACTTATTCCGCTGTCTGGGAATTCCTTGATTGGTTTTCTTTTCTCTGTAATTTCATCAATAATTTTCTGCGCTTCTTCTAATTCTATAGTTAGCGGATCAAAACCTTTTATTGAGAAAAATGCTTTATCTACTTGGACATAAGGCCCAAATCGTCCAATATTAGCCTTAATATCCTTGCCATCAGGAGTCTGGCCGACTACTCTAGGCAGTTTGAACATTTCTAAAGCTTGCTCCAAAGTTACGGTTTCTAGCCGGGCACCCTTTGGCAGGGGTGCAAACCGCGGTTTTTCAGTGTCGCTTGCTTCGCCCATCTGGAGCATTGGTCCAAACCGTCCGAATCTGGTGATGATTGGCAGTCCGGTTTTTGGATCGTTTCCAAGTTCTCTGGTTTGCGATACGGTTGAACGATCAATATCGCCGGATTTTTCGATTAGTTCATGGAAAGGC
>CAZTWI010000075.1:0-3930 GCA_964617685.1 uncultured Candidatus Saccharibacteria bacterium
TCTTCACTTGCTTCAGGTATAGTTAGCTGGATACCCGCGCTAACAATATTAGGATTTGCGATCTGGGTATTTTTACTATAAATTCTTTCCCAGGTAGTCTGATATTGTTTTGCTATGGTGCTTAGAGTTTCGTTCTCTGCCACAGTATGGATAATTTTTTTTACTTCCGGCTGGACGACAGCCTCTTCTTTAACCTCTGTCATCAATAACAAGGGTGATTTCAAACTTTCATTCATTGTTTCTATACTGACGAAAGAAGTTGTTTGGCTAGTTTTTTCTATTGCTGTTTCGACTGCCTGGGCTTTTTCAACTTGGCTTGCGAAAATTAGGGCGCATGCAAATATACCCGTTAAAACGGATTTACGCATAAATATATTGTCTCCTTTTACTTACTTGGGTCTGCGTCTGGCGGCTGATAAATATGTCCAGAAGCAGGTGTTCTCATATCTTTTCACCTCACATGAATTGACACGAAACCTTATCCTACATAGGAGACCCTCTACTCGTCAAGTTTTGAAAATGGTTAAGCTAATATAACAGATAAAAAATTTCAACTCAAAATTGTTGTAAAATTGTACTTGCTTGAGAATTATTCTAATAAACTAAGATTCTAATTCAAGACTTTCTTCTTGGTCTGGAGGGGTTAAAATCTTGTCTACTAGATCGTCTATATCATCATCAGACAAGTTTGCTTTCACTGCATAGCCTTCAATCCCTAATTCCCTTAGGCCGGCAGGGGCATCCTGTTCGTTCAAGTTAGAAATAATAAATACCCTAATATTCTTACCCCAGTCCGATGCGCGCATGCGTCTTAAGACCTCGTCTCCAGCTACTTTGGGAATCATCATATCAAGCAAAACTAACGCGGGCTTCTCGCGTTCAATTATCTGTAAAGCCGCTTCGCCGTCCGACGCAATAAAACAGACGTATCCAATCAGTTCCAGACGAATTTTGTAAATATCAGAAAGACTGGGATTATCCTCTACGATAACAATTTTCTGGCGTATAATTTCTTCATCCATACCACCAGAATATCCCTAACTTATTCAAAAAGCTACTACTTTTGTAAAAACGAATAGCCAAGCATAGCAGCTAATCTGATAGCTGGCTGATTTAAACAGTATCCAGCCGCTAGTAAATTTTAGACGCTACCGTTATAATATAAGCTACTAGTGGAGAGACTATGGGTAAAGATATACATCCTACAGAAAAAACAGGGCGTAATCCAGAAATTAATCAAGTTAATGAACAGACAGAAAATGAAAACAATACGGAGTTCGTTCCGCAAGTTAGCGCTAATTCTGTTAGTCCTAGATCTTCATCTTCAAAATTGTCTGCATTCGCCCCGAAAACTTTGTTTGCAAAGATAAAAATCATGAACAAAAGCGCTAAACTCGCCTGTATATTAGCAGCTGTTTTAGTGGTTGTAGGTATTACCGCGTTTTCGCTGACAAGGGACGGTTCCACGACCGAAGAACAAGCCAGCGTCCAAGAAGTGGAAGAAATTGAAGCCATTGATGTAAAAGTTAGCCTGCAAGAGGGAACTTTAGAGATAAAAAACGAGGAAGAATGGGAAGAAGTAACAGCAGAAACCGAAATTAAAACGGGAGACATGCTTAGGACCGTCGGCGCAACCTCTAGATCGGTAATTACATTCGAAGACGGCAGCGAACTAAGGCTTGATGCGAACAGCGAAGTAGAGATGCAGAATCTAACCGCATCTAGGCTAATAATCAAACATACTGCCGGCTACACATACAACCGTGTGGTTCCATCAGAGACGCTTACTTATGTGGTTATAAGTGATGATGCCCAATACGAGGCTGCAGGGACTGCATTTAGAACAGTCGCTACAGGCGATGAACAAGCAGTTGAAGTCTATCAAAGTTCAATAATAGAAACCGGCATAAACAAAACCGTTAAAGAAGGCGAGAAGCTCATAGTAAAAAGTAAAGTAGACCCTTCAAAAGACGGCAAGGTTGAAAAACTAGATATAGAGCAGGTAAAGTCGGATGCATTTTTACAATGGAACAGGGAACTGGACCTCCAGAACGAAAGCTTCAAAAACTCGCTTGGCTTTTTAAGTGATGTCACGGCCCCGGAAATCACTATAAACACAGCCGATGGGGCGACCATATTACTGGAGCCAAATGCAACTGAAGGCACAATTGAATTTACCGGTACCACTGAAAGAGGAGCAAAGGTTACTGTGCAGTCCAAATCACAAGGAGGCTCAGCGCCAGTGGAAGCTATGGTTGATGCTAATGGAGGGTTTACAACTCCTGTTATAACTGCTCCTTTGGGCAGCGCGACTTTTGAATTTATTGCTAAAGACAGGGCAGGAAATAAAACCACAAAAAACGTCCGGGTTACTTTCCAGCGTAAAAGCCAGGTCGTCAGCAACGGCAGCGGGATCAGCTTAAGCGGCGATATAAATACAGGAGACAATAAAGTTAAATTACAGTGGGTGGCAAGCGGAACAACAAAAACACCAGACGGCGTAAAGATTGTCTATGGCAAGAGTGAGAATCCAGTTCTTGGAGGTCAAGAGACACAATCCATCTATGCAGAAAAGGGAAGTTCTCAATCTATTGAACTGTCCGATTCTGACAGCGGTAAAACATATTATTTCAAAGTATGTATATATGATAAAGCTTCCGGGACCTGCGGGCTTTACAGCAACCAAGTTAAGCTTGATATCCCGTAATTAAAAAGAGGCTTCCCACTTTAGGAAGCCTCTTTTACTAAATTGAAAGAATTAACTACTTCTTCTTCTTAGTATTCGCTCCCACCTTCGGGGAAAGCAAGCTGCTTTCTGGCGCAAGGAATAAGCTGTACAAATTCATACCTACTACAGCACCAACTAGAGGAGCTATGACAGTGGTTTTGTCCCACGCATTATTAGCAAGTGCAACAGCTGGATTTAGGAATCCTGGAGCTACCATAGCTGCAACTAGAATACCAATGAACAATGAGAAACCGATTGTAAGAGCAGCTTGAGTTGTTTCTAATTTCTGCATAATTACAGCCGCAACACCAAACGCGAATATTGCTGTACCAACCATTTCCGCAACAAAAATTCTTCCGTCCAAGGTACTCGAACCTGCGGATAAAATATCCGAATTCGTAATATATTCCACGAACATAAATGCAGCAAAACCACCTAGAACTTGAGCAGTTACATACACGACAGCTTTAAGCGCCGAAATTTGGCGTAATGTCCACAAACCAAGCGTAATTGCTGGATTGACGTGCGCACCGGAGACTCTTCCGATAGTGCCGACTAACGTTGCAAGTGTAATACCAACAGCCAGCCCAACATACCATGGCGCGGTAAAATTAAAATACTTTGATGCGCCGATTGCGACAAGCGCAAGTATTGCCGTGCCCAAAAACTCAGCAACCACAACCCCTATATTTTTACGATTTAACACTTGAAACCCCCTAACAACTTAGTTATTGTATGTACGATTTCAGTATATAACGAAAGTCAATCTTTGAATAACCAGAGAAATCCGTAGAAGTTATTTTAGCGGCGGGGACGGCGTTTTAGGCCGGCTACTTGCAAACGGACTGCTTGACGGTCTATCAAATCCTGGGCCTTTTCTAAGGAAACCTGGTCTTTAGCTTCAGCTCTCATCTTTTTAGCTAATTCAAAGGCTTCTTTGGCTTCTTGTTCACTGATTTCTTCAGCATTATCAGCTTCGTCAACTAGAACCCGTAGAACATCATCAGCCACTTCTATAACACCGCCGTTGATAGCAAAATATTCCATCATATCGTCTTTATCACTTGCAAGTCTTCTGATCCCCACAACACCGTGGCTAGCAACGCTAATAAGCGGCATGTGGCCTGGTAAGACTCCGATCTGCCCGTCCAGAGTAGGCAATAACACCTCATAGACGTCCTCGTCGAACTTCAAACCGGCTA
>CAZTWI010000076.1:0-3905 GCA_964617685.1 uncultured Candidatus Saccharibacteria bacterium
TCATTGATCGAAGAATATCTACCCGGCCGCGAGTTCAGCGTTGCAATATTAAAAAATGAAAATGCAGCATATTCTGTAATGCCAGTTGAACTAGTTGCAGGAAAAAAGATAGACGGCATACAAATACTTAGCGCGGCGCTTAAGTCAACAAACACTACTTCTGTTCATGAAATAAATGACAATCTCCTGAAAAGTAAAATTGCTGCGCTTGGCCTAGGAGCGTTTCACGCTATAGACGCTAGAGATTACGGACGAATTGACATACGTTTGGATACAGATGGAGTACCGAATTTCTTGGAGGCTAATTTGATACCAAGCTTACTTAAAGACTACGGGAATTTTCCTAAGGCCTGCCTGCTAAATATGGGTTTAAGCTACGAAGATGTAATCTTGCAAATCGTAAACTTAGCCTTAAGTCGAAGACCGCAAACTGCATATAATGAGGTTGAACCAACTGCATACGATTTAGGCCTATTACCTACTGCAGTCAGCTAACTGGCAAAATATTGCTTTCTTCTACCTCATTGCCTGTTTGCCTAGTGAGTGCTTCTGCGGGTAAACATTTTATAGATAGCAATAAGCAAGACTGCACCGCCTAAAGCAACCAAGAAACTAACCAAATTGAAACCCGTCACACCTTCCGCCCCTAACATTCGCGCAATAAAACCACCGACTACTGCCCCGAGAATACCTACAACAATATTAGCCAAACCTCCTTGCCGGTCATCTGTTCCCATGATCAGCGATGCTACCCAGCCAATCAGCGCCCCGAATATTATCCACATAATTAGTTCTATCATTTAATTATTCCTCTTGTTTAAGTTTAATTTTACACTCTATATTACAGTGAATCGCCATAGCACCTTTTCTTTGACGAATACTTAAAATTCAAATGTTTTGTCTTTAGGCCAAGTTCAGGAAACTTATTCGCCTTCCTATTAATAAAACTGCTAATTCTGTTATCTAGTGATAGCTCCCATATGTCTTGCATGGTTCTAATCTCCTTTATTAACTTACTAAATTAGCATAGCTGAATGTTTGGACCCTGGCTGTAAGCATCCTTACTAGAAGAGTGTAAGATAAATCACAATTATTCATTTAGAATGACCTACAATAGAGCTATAGGTAATTAATACTATCTAAGAATAAAGCATGCTTAAACACCTACAGCCCCTCATAAAGAAATCGGCCGCACGGAGTTATGGTGCTGGCTCGACTATTATTTACCAAGGTGAAGTACCCAAATCAGCTAGCGTTTTAACCAGCGGCATTGTGCGTGTATTTAGTATTTCTCCCCAAGGTGAAGAGCAAATTGTAACCTTCCATATTGCAGGAGAATTCTTTCCTTCATCATGGATATTCGGGAAAACGCCGGGAACGTTATTTTTCTATGAGGCCTTGACTGACTGTGAAATAGCTTCTTGTCCAAGGGCTGAATTATTAGAGTTTATGACGGCTGAATCATCAAGAACACATGCCTTACTAGATTATTTTGCGACCAATTACGCAGCTTCAATGATTCGCGTAAACGCCCTTGAGCAACCAAAAGCTAGAGATAAGCTTATCTATACTCTTTATTATTTATGCCAGCGCTATGGAAACACGAACACAAACAAGATAAAGATTCCGCTAATGCTCACTCATCAAAATTTCGCCAGCCTTGTCGGACTTACGCGAGAAACGACCGCGATAGAAATGAATAAACTAAAAAAAGAAAAGATTATTACCTACAAACAGCAAGAATACGCGGTCAATATCGACAAGTTGCTGGAATTGTTGGGAGAAGACAGTTTTCGTGATTTAACTATTACCGGTTAGTTTTCTTTTTCCTAACCAGCCTGCGCGGCAATATGATTGTAACAGTTGATCCTGTCCCACTTTTAGACTCAAATGTTATTTTTCCCTTGTGCCCGTCAATGATTTGTTTTGCTAGATACAGGCCAATTCCACTACCGACTACTTTGTTTGTTAACTCATTGGGTACTCTGGAAAACTTCTTAAAAAGCATGTTTCTGTATTCTGAAGGCACACCTACACCGTTGTCCGCCACCCGGAACGTAACATCGGTATAACTGGAGGTTAAAGTAACATGTATTTGCCCGCCTTCTTTGGTATATTTTATTGCATTATTGAGAATATTCTCAAATGCCATGCGCAAATACTGTTTGTCACCCTTGATCATCACTTCTTTTTTTGGCAGCTTTAGAGTTACGGTTTGGTTTTTCTGTTCAATCGACCCCTTCTGCTCTTCGACTATATCGCTTACTAAATCTCTGATATTGAATTCTTGGCGATCCAATTTGAGCTGTCCAGCATCCGCTCTTGCCACAAATAGCATCTCGTTAATTGTTCCTAATTGGCGCTCGTTACTGTCATGGGCTTTATCTAGAAGCTGCATTTGAAATTCCGTCAAATCTCCAGCAAATCCTTCACGCAACATTCCAACATACTGCTTTACTCCCGTTGCCGGCGTACGTAATTGATGTGAAGCAAGCGCAAGTAATTCGTCTTTTGCCGCCTGTATCCCGCGCTCTTCTTTCTCTGCTAAATCTCTTGACCTATTGCTTAAAAGCAAGTAGATAAATCCTGCTATGAGGAAGCTAAAGATAATACCTCCCCAGGCAACTGATGAAGAACGTTGGCGCGTGCCGCTATCAACAACTTCTGGAGTTGCCTCGCCAATAATTTCCCACTTAATACCCGACAGTTCAATTTCTGTTGACGATACTTGTTTGTTGGTTTGTTTATCGATGGCGGCAAAATTCTCTGATTCATAGATCTTTCGTTTAGAATCCGGCTGAACCGTGTAGATCTGAACACTATATCCCTGATCTGTGTAATCTAGGGTCTGGTCCATCAAATCATAGGATCGGAAAGGTGCAGATATATAACCTTTTAGCCTTGAACGCCTCTCTTCGACTGTTAGCGGCGCCTTGCCTCCTCTATATACGGGCTGAAACATCAGAAATCCAGGTTGTGAATTATTACTGTTGCCATCCTGAATCAACGTAACAACATCACTAATAGCCAACAGCCCTGTGTCGCGCGCTCTATCCATAGCTTGACGACGCACTGACTCGCTGTATAAATCATACCCAAAAACCCGCATGTTCGACTGATTAAAGGGCTCAATGTACACAATACTTGTATAGATAGCTCTACTACTTGATGGAAAAACTGAATAATTCGGAAATCCTTCAGCTCTTACCCTTTGTAGGTGATTCTGTAGGCTGTCGGGTTCAATGACTTCAACATATCCCATGCTCTGAAGCCCGGGGTAGCGATTAGCAATATCATAAGATTCAAGATACTCTCGCCATTCTTCGCGACTTACACTAGCGCTTGCATCGAACAACCCGGCAGCACCGCGCAAAATATCCTCATAGCTATCCATCCTCTGCCTAATAGACGCTGATGACTCAGCATTTTTTGCTTGAACTATCCGCATCTGTTCGGACTTAATACTATTGTTGGCCGTATTCCAACTTATGAGAGTCACCAATAAAAAGGCGATGAATACCACTACAGTAGGGAGTGTATGCAGAAAAAGAACTTCACGTCTTCGGAGTAACTTTGATTTATGAATATAGAACATATCTTTTCGTTCCTATTCCAGATCTCTTTAGTTAATCACTTAGCTTTGCTTCAGAGTATCTTCAACTATATTTAGCAGTTCCTTGGGAGATGCCCAGGCCTTAAGAATATAGCGCTGTGCACCTAGTTTATATGCTTCATCAATTTCGGTCTGTGTATCTAAATTACTAAATACTATTACTTTTACTTTTGGATGTGATTTTGGTAGATCATACTTTTCCAAAAAACCAATTCCGTTCAAACGAGGCATTCGTAAATCAAGCAAAATTAAATCCGGTTCGAAATCTTTTGTTTTTTCTAAAGCTTCTTCG
>CAZTWI010000077.1:0-742 GCA_964617685.1 uncultured Candidatus Saccharibacteria bacterium
GGATTGGCGGACCTTCAAAAAGACTTGGCTGGCGAAGTACCGATCATTGAGTTTGAATTAAACGGCCTGCACTTTACGGCAATTAATGCCGGGCCGGAGTTTAAATTTAGTGAAGCTGTGTCATTTGCGGTTTTTTGCAAAGACCAGAAAGAAATAGACTACTACTGGGACAAACTTTCAGCCGTTCCAGAAGCTGAACAGTGCGGCTGGTGCAAAGATAAATTTGGACTAAGCTGGCAGATAGTACCGGAAAACATGGAAGAACTTATGAGCAAACCAAACGCATTCGCCAATTTGATGAAAATGCACAAGATAGTCACTGCTGACTTTTAAGTTACTGGTTCAAGTAATTCTGTAAATCATCAGATTTTTGATCGGTCCAGCCTGTTGGAGGTGCTACCGCCGCCCATGCATACACTGGAGTATCTATGTAGTAGTGGCCGTGGCCGACTGGTGCGGAAGCTGCGATTGCCTGATCAAAAGTCACCTGCAAGAATGTAATTATTGGGAAGTATCTAGTATTCGGCGAAACTCCCCGCCCTCTTGTTTCATTCAACCAATCCGGTTTATTAAATATCAAATCAAAACTAAACCATACAACGGGATCATTTGCGTTCTGCAAAAACAATATCCGCGTTTCGTCTGTCCATGATGATTGATCTTTCAAAATATCTTCCCGCGTAGAGGCAAACCGGACAGATTCGCCATTTTTATATATTGGCTGCCATTCCGGACTTCCTGG
>CAZTWI010000077.1:752-3804 GCA_964617685.1 uncultured Candidatus Saccharibacteria bacterium
CCTGGGTCTCTATTATCTGTCGTCTTCCGCCACACTTCACTATCGTTTGGAGACCCCGTGTAGAGCGCTCCGTCAATTGTCCGCCGAATATCATTAATGCCGCTGAATGCTGCTTGGCTCCCAAATGACCCAAGACTAAGCCCGTAAGTCAGAAGTTTTGGCCTGTCGTTTTCTGGTACTTTCGCCCACTCATCGTATACCGTATCGTACAGCACACGGCCTGCTTCACGGGCCCGTTCCTTGTCAACCAAAAACGATATCCAGCTAGGCAGGTATGAATACTGTTGAGACACAATCGCCGTGTTACCGTTATGCAGATATTCCAATGCATCCATTACTGGAGGATCCAACCAGCCTGTGCCAGTTGCAGTAGCTATAACAAGCACATCTTTTTCAAAAGCATTTGTACGTTTCAGCTCGTCGACTACCAATTGAGCTCGTTCTTCAGCCGTTTCAGCAGAAGACATGCCAGCATAAAGACGAATAGGATCCTGGGCCGGCTGCTTCGTATACTGTTCAATATCTTGCTTGGTCGGGCCGCCGCCGACAAACTTCCTTCCCTGATAGCCAATATCTTCCCACGGTATTAATGACTCGGGACTGCCAGAACGATTTGGACTGTCAGGCTGTACAATCCCCTCTGGAATCGTGTGGTTTCGTCTTCCGTAATATCCGTCTGCTACTTTATAAAAATTGGAAATAAACAAACCACTTACAACGTAATATACGATGAAAACTGTAAATGCTAGTCCAAGCCCAGCGGCCAACCGAATCGGAACATGCTTTGCAAAAAATTTGTTTAACCTTCGTGCAAGCCGTCGAATTCCTCTAGCCATTTTGATACACAGAAACGTGATAAAAATTGTCATTACTGACATTAGCAGAATATAACCTGTGTCTATTGGACTGTCTCCAACTAGCTGGCGAACTTCATTTTGCCACCGAATGCCCAGATATATGAATAGTACAACCAATACTGGAACTGAAATTTTTGCGGCCTGCCAGGCAGTTTTTTTGTTGTTTGCGGAAACCTCTTTCTGCACAAACCACCGGCACAGCGAACTTACAGCGACGCCAATTCCATAACCGATTGCGATTGAAAAACCACAGATAAGTCCTTGCAGCCACCACGGTCTTGGCAAAAGCGACGGCAAAAGCGAAATACACAAAAATAAAGTTCCAAAAACTAGTCCTACAAAAGAAGGTTTCCAGCCTAATATTGAAAAATTACTAGAAACGTCTTGCTTCACTTTCTTTTTTGCCATGTTGCACCTCTTATTTGAGCTCAAGTATACACTGAAAGTTTCTAAAATTCTTCAGCTATAATAAGTCCATGCCTCCGAAAAATATTCTTATAATTGCATCTCTGTTCATTTTCAGCCTACTTGCCTCATGGATTATTTATTCTGTTGATTCTAAATACCGGCTACTGACAAGTCTGCTTCTTATGCTGGGCATAGTCGTTATATCAATATTCCTAGAAGTCACCCCGAAACAAATGGGAATTGAGACTGCATCACTTAAGCAGGGTGTGCTGACGGCGCTACCTTTTATGCTTACTATTATCGGCATTATGGGAATAGTTTATATTGTTCGGCCGGCTACTTTTCTTGATGTACGCTACAACCAAGATTTAAGTGTAATGCTTTATTCACTATTTATTATATTACCCCTAACAACAGTTCTACTGGAGGAACTATTTTTTAGAGGTTTATTTTTTGGTTATTTACTAGACGTAACCACTCAGCTAGGAGCAATTATTCTTTCCTCGCTTGCCTTTGGGCTATGGCACTTTTTCACATCCAAAAATGTCACACTTGAAGGTATATCAGTTACTCCGGTTCTGGTTAGTGTGGGCGTTGTCGTAGTCACGGCTATTGCCGGAGCGTTTTTCTTGTGGCTGCGTATTCGGGGGAATAACTTAATCACCCCGGTTCTTGTCCACTGGACAATTAATGCAACCGGCGTCGTGTTATCTTACCTAGCCTGGCAACAAAAATAAGATTAAAAGCCAAGTTAACACTGTTTAAATTTATAAATTTATTATTTTGCGGTTTTTCTAAAAGCGTTTTAAGAGTACTATAAAAACAATTGAGGTTTAACCTATCACTATGTCTAAAGCAAAAAATAATCCAGGCACAAATAATAAGCTTTCTGTATTGCTTGCATTAGCAATGTTCGTATTGGTTGTAGACACGTCGCTCATGAATGTCTCGCTTTCCGCAGTTGTAAGAGATTTGAATACTACAGTAAGCACCGTTCAATCAGCTATAGCCCTTGAGGCATTGGTTTCAGCCGCTTTCATTTTAATCAGCAGCAAGCTTGGCGATATTATTGGAAGAAAGAAAGCTTATATTATTGGGCTGGTTGGCTACGCAATTGGTGCAATTGCAATGACATTAACCGACAGTGTGACTGCTGTATTCATATTCTGGGCAATCATGGGCGGTTTGGGCGCTTCGTTATTGCTACCAGCCATGCAATCCCTTATCCACGGTAATTTTACAGGAGCAGCACAACGGAAAACATACGCGCTTGTCGGAGCAGCTGCAGCAATAGCGGCGGCTGTCGGACCGCTGCTCGGAGGATTCTTGACCACATTCATATCCTGGCGCGTCGGTTTTTTACTAGAAGCAGTGATCATTAGCGTAATTTTACTTAATATCGGTCTCGTCAAAGATGTTAAATACGAAGGTCCAAAGAAAGTAGACTTTGTCGGCGCTTTGCTGTCGGTATTTGGAATGGGCGGTGTTGTCTTAGGCATCCTGCTCTGGCAAGAAGGCGCTGAGTCTGTAGGCGCTGTAATTGGATTCGGCATCGTATTCCTATGCCTGTTGGCTTACTGGCTTACAAAAAGAAAGCGTGAAGGTAAAACTGCGTTACTTGACCCTGAATTATTTAAATTGCCAAATTTTCGCTTGGGTATATCCCAAGCTATGATGCAGAACATTGTTCTCGGTGGAGCCATGATTGCACTTCCTATTTTTCTTCAGATGACGCTTGAGTATAATGCCATGCAAACCGGCCTGTCGTTAGCACCTCTTTCGTTGAC